>NZ_JBBBEM010000076.1:0-51100 GCF_037154035.1 Kineococcus sp. G2
GCCTTGTCCTTGACGTCCACGCAGGGCTGGGCGATGACGTAGGTCACGGGTGTCCTCCTCCTCCGGCGCAACGGTCCGCCGGACGCGTCCTCCTAGTATCGCGGACGCCGCCGGTGCTCGCCGTCGGGGATCGGAGGGGAGCCGGTGGGCGGGGACGCGGTGGGCGGGGACGCGGTGGGCGCCGGGGCCGGGCTGGCGCACGTGCTGCGCGAGCACGAGCTCGTGGTGGGCGCGCGGGTGGTGGTGCGCCACCGGCTCGCGGACGGCTCGGCGGGTGACGCCCTGGGCGAGCTGGTGGCCGCCGGGGAGGCGGAGCTGGTCGTGGCGACGCGGCGGGGCGAGGTGCGGGTGCGGCGCGCGGACGTGCTGGCCGCCAAGGCGGTGCCGCCGCCGCCGCGCCGGCGAGGCCCGGCGCACGAGGCCGTCGGCGTCGACGAGCTGGAGGCGCTGATGGCCGAGCACTGGCGCCCCGACGAGCGCGTGGACCTCGGCGGCTGGCGGCTGCGCGCGGCCGGCGGGTTCACCGGCCGGGCCAACTCCGCGCTCGCGATCGGCTCGCCGGGGGTGCCGCTGGGCGAGGCCGTCGCCGCGGTGGAGGACTTCTACGACCGGCGGGGCCTGCCGCCGCGGGTGGCCGTGCCGCACGCGGCGGGCGCGTCCCCGGACTCCCCCGCCGTGGCGGGCGAGCTGGCCGCGCGCGGCTGGGTCGTGGACACCCCGACCCTGGTGCTGACCGCGGCGCTGCGTGCGCTGCCCGCCGCCGCGGACGCGCCGCTGCCGGCGGGCTGCTCGGTGGCGAGCGCCGCGGAGCCGGACGAGACGTGGCTGGCGCACTACCGCTACCGCGGCACGACGCCGGTGCCGCCCGCGGGGCGGCGGGTGCTGGTCTCCGCCGACGAGCAGGTGTTCGTGCGGGTGCTCGAGCGCGGCGCCACCGTCGCCGTGGCGCGCGGCTCCCTCAGCCCGGGCTGGGTGGGGGTCGCGGCCGTGGAGGTGGCGCCCTCGCACCGGCGGCGCGGCCTGGCCCGCCGGCTGCTCGCCGAGGTCGCCGCCTTCGGCCGGGAGCGCGGGGCGACCTCGGCGTACCTGCAGGTGGCGGAGGCGAACCCCGGTGCGCGCGCCCTGTACGACGGGGCCGGGTTCGGCGTCCACCACGCCTACCACTACCGGGTGCGCCCGGGCTCCTGAACTCCCGGGAGGCGGCCGGACGCGTCCGGGCCGAGAGGGGCGGGCCGCTCGACGGGTGGGGGGGACCAGCGTCGACGCGGAACGCCGGGGCGTCCTCAGCCCGGTGCGAGCCGGCCGCGCAAGGTGTCGACGCCCTCGCCGGTGAGGGCGCCGAGCGCCGCACCGCGACCGGTGCCTGCCAGCAGCAGCGCCTGGGCCGTGCCGCTCACCACCGGCCCCGAGCCGTGCGCGAAGTCGAGGTCCTGCGCCTCGAACCGCAGACCGCTCAGCGCTCCCTTCGGCACCAGGCCCGAAGGGGCCGTCATGACGAACTCCAGTGCCTTGCGCAGCCGTGGTTCCGGGACGTCGCGGTGCAGCTGCAGCGGCCAGCGGATGTCCAGGCCGTGCACCAGCACGTCGAGCAGGGGTGCCTCCGGCCCCGATCCCGGCGGGGTGAACCGGGAGCCCGCCTTCCGGCGCAGCACGTCCACGATCTCGGCGAAGGGGCGCCGCGCCAGCCGCCGGGTCACCCGCTCGTTGGCCCGGTCGAAGTCGCCACCCGCCAGGAGCACGGCCAGCACGACCCTCGGGGTGCTCACCTCGAGAGGCATGATCAGGTGCGCGAGGACGTCGTGGACGCTCCAGGCCCGGCACAGGCTCCTGGTCGCCTGCTGCTGCGGGGTCAGGGCCGCGAGCTGATCGGCCAGGGCCCGTCGCTCGTCGGCGATCTCCTCGAACGCGTCCACGGGCCGATCCTGGCACCGGGCCGCGCCGCTGACCACGCGTGATCGTGACCGGTCGCGACCCCGCGGTCGCGCCGGGAGGCGGAAGATGACCGGGAGGTCCAGCGGGGCCGGCCGGCGCTCGCCGGGTTCAGGTCCCGCAGGTGCCGCGGGCGGTGTCGCGGCAGAAGGCTTCGGCGCGTTCCCACAGGCTCGCCGCGGCCAGCGGGTCGTGCTCGCCCGGCAGGCTCGGATCGGTGAACAGGTGCCCGGAACCGGGGTGGTCGAAGACCTCGACACGGCTGCCGCTGGCGGTGATGTCGGCGACGAGGGCGTCGATCCACTCCTGCCGGCGGAAGGGGTCGTCCTGGGCGTAGTGGATCTGGGCCGGTGTGCCCGCGCGCCAGGCCACGCCGCCGAGCACGGCCAGCGGCAGCGCACCGGAGAACAGCAGCACCCCGCCGCAGGTGCGCTGCGTGGCGACGTGCTCGGCCATGCCCGCACCGTTGGAGAAGCCGGCCGCGACGAAGCCGTCCCGCAGCGGCTCGACGGCCTCGAGCGCCCTGCCCATCAGCGCGGGGTAGCCGATCTCCTCGACGTACCGGCCGGCCTCCTCGTAGTCGTCGAACACCCGCCCGTCGTACTGGTCGACGACCAGCACCTCGTGCCCTGCGGCGCGCAGGCGCTGCGCGGCCTCGTGCACCCCGGGGCGGACTCCGAGCACGGAGTGGAACAGTGCGATCTCAGCCATGCCGCCCACAGTGGGGGGTGCTCGGTGACAGCGGCCTGTCACCGTCTCTGTCACTGTTCTGAACGTGAACCGCACCGACAGGCTGCACGCCCTGAGCGAGGAGCTGCGTCGTGCCGGCCCGCGCGGGCGAACCGCGGCCCAGCTGGCCGGCTGGCTGGAGGTGAGCACCCGCACCGTCAAGCGTGACGTCGCGGCGCTGCAGCAGGCCGGGCTACCGGTCTGGGCGCAGAGCGGGCCCGGCGGCGGCTACGTCCTCGACGCCCAGGCCACCCTGGCGCCGGTCAACCTCACACCCGCTCAAGCCGTCGCGGTCGCCACCGCCCTCGCCGCCCAGCGCGGCGCCCCGTACGCCGCCGACGGGCGGGTGGCGCTGGAGAAGGTGCTCGACGTCATGCACCCGGCCGACCGCAGGCGGGCCGAGGAGCTCGGGGCCCGCGTCTGGGTCCGCGGCGAAGACCCGGCACCGGCGGCCACCGGCGTCACCAGCTCCCTCGGCGAAGCGCTGGCCGCTCGCCGGGTGCTGGCCCTGGACTACAGCGACGCCTCCGGTCGATCCACGCGGCGCCGGGTGGAGCCCCACCTGCTCGTGCGCACCGACGACCACTGGTACCTGCTCGGCTGGTGCCGTCAGCGCCAGGCTCCGCGGTGGTTCCGCCTGGACCGGATCCGAGCCGCTCACCTCACCGGAGAGCCCGTCCCGAACCGCGACGCAGCTATCTTCGGGATCCCACCACCCGACGCGCACCCCGTCCGCCGTTGATGGGCCGGCAACTCTCCGCGCGCCCGACGCCGGTGGAGGGGCACGCACCGGCTGCCACGCCCGGTTCCACGGTCACGCGGTCGCCGCGATCACCGGGTCCAGGCGCAGGGGTCGTCCAGTTCGTCGTCGGAGGCGTCCCGGACGTCCCGCTTCCAGGCCGTCGGCCTCGGGCGTTCGACGCGCCGCGAGATGACGTCGTGACACGACGCGGGCACCTGCACCACCTGGAGCTGCGGCACGACGACGCCACCGCACCCGGGTGGCCCCGGCCCCGGCTGCGCAGCGGGTGAACCACCTCGCCCTCCGGCCCGGTCCGGCCGGCCTCCCGGCCCACCCCGACAGCTCGGCCCGCCCGCGCTCCTCCCCCCGGAGCGCGCGGGCGGGCCGACCGCCGTCCCCGCGCGTCCGCGCCTCCCCTCCGGTCGTGGTCGCGCGGGCCTCCCGGGGGGTCAGCCCCGGGACGTGCGGTGCGCGGCGCCCTCGCGCAGGTCCAGGACCCGCGGGGCGCCGTGCGTGGTCCCGTGCCCGGCGTCGTGCCCGCTCTCGTGCGCGGCGCACGCCGCCTCCAGGACGTCGGTGATCTCGCTGCCGATGAGCTCGTGCCGCTCCAGCAGGGCGTCGCGCAGCGCGGCGACGAGGTGGCGGTGCCGCTCGAGCAGCTCGCGCACGGCGTCCTTCTGCTCGGCGAGCAGGTTCTCCACCAGGCGGCGGCCCTCCGCGTCGCCGAGGACGCGGGCGACGAGGTTGCCGTCGGCCAGGGCACCGTTCTGCACGGCGGTGAAGGACACGAGCGTGCCGGCCATGCCGGCGGCACCGACCATCTGCGCGGCCGTGGAGGTGGCCGCCTGCAGGTCGCCGGCCGGGCCGGTGGACACGTCGCCGAAGAACAGCTCCTCGGCGACCTGCCCGCCGAACGCGATCTTGATGAAACCGGCCAGCTCGGCGCGCGAACGGGTGTAGACGTCCTCGGCGTCGCCGTGCGCGAGCAGCCCCAGGGCGTCGGCGCGCTTGACGATGGTGAGGACCTCCAGGCGACGGTGCGGCGCCACGAGCCAGGCCACGGTGGCGTGCCCGGCCTCGTGGGTGGCGATCAGGCGCTCCTCGTGCGCGGTGTAGCCGACGGGCTGCCCCAGCCCCACCTCGGTGACCAGGCGGGCGTGCTCCACGTCCGCCCAGGACATGCCGTCCGCGCCGCGGCGCACCGCGTTGACGAGCGCCTCGTCGAGCAGGTTCTCGATCATCACGGGGCTGTAGCCGTTGGTGATGCCGGCCAGGGCCTCGCGGCGCTCGGTGTCGTCGAGCTGCGCCTCGTGGGACTTGGCCGCCAGGAAGTGGTCGACGAGCTCGCGGCGGCCGGTCTTGTCGGGCAGCCCGAAGGTGAGGCGGCGGTCGAAGCGGCCCGGGCGCAGCAGGGCGGGGTCCAGGGAGTCGGCGCGGTTGGTGGCGGCGATGACGAGGACCTCGGCGGGCTCGGTGCGCGGGCGGGCCAGGCGCCGGTGCGCCGGCAGGAACCGGTTGACGCCGTCCACGGCCCAGCCGCGCAGCCGCTCGGAGGCGGTGGGCTCGTCGAAGGACTGCATCTGCACGAGCAGCTCGTTGACGACACCGCTGGCGCCCTCGCTGCTGGCCAGGCGCTCGAGGCGCACCGGTGCGGAGGCGGCGGGCGCGCCCATCGCCAGCCCGGTCAGGCCGCCGCAGCCCAGCACCCCCGTGGTGGGGGTCACCGGGGTGGCGGAGGCCACGCCGCCGCGGGCGGCGGCGATGGCGTCGATCTCCTCGATGAAGGCGATGGCGCCGCCCTCGGCGCGGGCGGCCTTGCGCAGCGCCCGGAAGTACGAGCGCACCTTGCGGGCGGTCGCGCCGTACCACATGGACTGGAACGAGGTCGCGGAGACGAACAGGAACGGCACCCCCGCCTCGTGGGCCATGGCCTTGGCCATGTGGGTCTTGCCGGTGCCGGGCGATCCCTCGAACAGCAGGCCGCGGCGGGGCCGGCCCCCCATGTCGCGGCGGAAGCTGCGCGCGGACAGGAACAGGTCGAGGCTGCGCTCGACGTCCTCCTTGACGGGGGCCAGGCCCTTGACGTCGTCGAGGGTCACGTCGATCTGCTCGGGCCGGTACACCACGTGCGGGGAGCGCCCCGCGACGAGGGTCTGACCCAGCAGCACCGCGATGAGCACCGCGAAGAACAGCCCGGACATCAGGTACAGCGGATCCACCGTCGGCCACGCCGGCAGCAGGCTGCGCCCGGTGGCGACGCGGGCGGCGCCGGCGGCGGCCACGGCGAGGACGGTCCCGGCCAGCGCGGCGGTCCGGCGGCGGCGGCGGCGCTCGCGCAGCCGGCCGACGTCGCCCGCGTCCCGGCCGGCGCGGCGCGCGGTGCCGGGCGCGCCGTCCCGCCCGCGCGGTGCCCTGAGCATCTCGGCCACGGTCGCTCCCCTCCTCGCCGGCCCGGACGGAGCACCGGGCCTGGCGACCAGCCAACCCCCGCCGCGGGAGGGGCACGACCGTTCGTGACCTGTTCGGAGGATCGGGGTCCCCCGACCGGCGCAACGGAGGGTGAAGGTGCGACCACGCGAGGGTGGTGCGGTCAGGAGGTGGCGATGCCCGCGAAGAGGTCCGTCTCGCGGCCGTCGGCGTCGAGGGGACCGGCGGCGACGCCGTGCACGAGCCGGAAGTGCTCGCGGGTCGTCAGCGGCTGGGGCACCCCGTTCGACAACCGCAGCGCGGGCACCGGCGCGTCCAGGTCGAGGACGACCTGGGTGGCGTGGGCGCGCAGCGCGGCGATCTTCGCGGGCAGCTGCTCAGCACCGTCGACCACGGTGGTGACCTGCTCGTCGGGCACGACGACGCTGGGCAGCGGGCCGTCGGGGTCCACGGCGCCGGGTGCCCCCGCCTCCGCCAGCCGGCGCAGCGCGGCACGAGCCTCGCCGACGGGCTGGACGATCTCGTACACCTTCGCCACCTGCCACGGCACGTCCGGCTCCCGGGCGGGCGCGGCGCCGTCGCCGGAGCCGGCGGCCAGCACCAGGGCGCGGGCGGTGGCCTCGGCGACGCGCACGTGGTCGGGGTGGCCGTACCCGCCGCCGGGTTCGTAGGTGACGACGACCTGCGGGCGCACCTCGCGCAGCACCTGCGCGATGCGGCCGGCGACCTCCTCGGGGTCGGCGGCGGTCAGCGCCCGCGGGTCGACGTCCTCACCGGCGGCCGCCCGCCCCGGCTCCACCCAGACCATGCCGGAGTCGCGGTAGCCGCTGCCGTCGGGACGGGTGAGGAAGCGGTGGTCCTCGACGCCGAGCGCCTCCATGGCCGCGGCCAGCTCCCCGGTGCGGTGCTCGGCGAGCTCGTCGGGCGTCAGGTGGGCCAGCTCGGGCGGGATGACCTCCCCCAGCTCACCGCGGGTGGCGGTCAGCAGCACCACGTGCGCGCCGGCGTCGGCGTAGCGCGCCATGGTCAGGGCGGTGCCGAGGGACTCGTCGTCGGGGTGGGCGTGCACGAGCAGCAGCCGGTGCGGCTGGTCCAGGCGCTCCATGGAGGCCAGCTCCGCGGGGTCCAGCTCGCGGGCGACGTCGTCGACGACGTCCTCGGCGATCTCCATCGGGTCCCGCCCCTGCGTGGCGGCACCGGCGGCGCCCTCGGTCGCGGCGTCCGGCTCGTCGGGGGGTCCGGGCAGGGTCGTCATGCTCCCATCCTGCCCCGCGCGCGGATCACCGCAGTCCGGGGACGCTCAGCGGTGGACGTCCAGCAGGGCGCTCATCGAGATCGGCACGTCGGGCAGGAAGGCGGTGCGCCCCTCCTCCGCGACGAGGGCGACGCGCTCGAAGACGCCGTCCCTCAGTTCGAAGTCGTGCAGCTGACGGCCGGTGGGGTCCAGCACCCAGTACCGCGGCAGCCCCAGCGCCGCGTACTTGGCCACCTTGCGCACCAGGTCGTGCACCCGGTTCGTGGACAGCACCTCCACCACCAGGACGGGGGTGCCGGTGAAGCGCAGCACCTCCTCCGTCCGGGGGATCACCATGACGTCGGGGGCGAACTCGTCCGCAGCGGGCTTCCAGGCCCCCTCGGGAAGCACCTCGTGGTCCGGGAAGGCCCCTTGCAGCAGCAGGGCCAGGCGCAGGACCGCCCGCTGGTGGACGAGGCTGGGGCGCAGGCTCACGACGAGCTTGCCGTCGAGGTACTCACCGGGTGCGTCGTCATCGAGGGCGTCGTACTCCTCCCAGGACATGGGCGTCTCCCGCTCCCACGTCGCCTCAGCGGTCATGACGACCACTGCAGGAGCGGGTGGGCCCGGTGCGGGGCGCGCACCGGACCCGGCCGCGCCCCGCACCGGTCGTCCTCAGCCGCGGCGGGCGCGGGAGGCGGCCTTCGCCCGCTGGGAGGCGTCCAGCTCCACCTTGCGGATGCGCACGGCCTCCGGGGTGACCTCGACGCACTCGTCCTCGCGGCAGAACTCCAGCGCCTGCTCCAGGGAGAGCTTCTTCGCCGGGACGAGCCGCTCGAGCTCGTCACCGGTGGAGGAGCGCATGTTGGTGAGCTTCTTCTCCTTGGTGATGTTGACGTCCATGTCGTCGGCGCGGGAGTTCTCCCCGACGATCATGCCCTCGTACACCTCGGTGGTCGGCTCGATGAACAGCTGGCCGCGCTCCTGCAGGTTCGCGATGGCGAAGCCGGTGGCCGCGCCGGAGCGGTCGGCCACCAGGGAGCCGGAGGCGCGGGTGCGGATCTCACCGGCCCAGTGGTCGTACTGCGAGAACAGCGCGTGCGCGATGCCGGTGCCGCGCGTCTCGGTGAGGAACTCGGTGCGGAAGCCGATGAGCCCGCGGGAGGGGACGTAGAACTCCATGCGCACCCAGCCGGTGCCGTGGTTGGTCATCGTCTCCATGCGGCCCTTGCGGGCGGCGAGCAGCTGCGTGATCGCGCCCAGGTACTCCTCGGGGGAGTCGATCGTCAGGTTCTCGAAGGGCTCGAGGAGCTTGCCGTCCTCGTCCTTGCGGGTGACGACCTGCGGCTTGCCGACGGTCAGCTCGTAGCCCTCGCGGCGCATCTGCTCGACGAGGATCGCCAGCGCCAGCTCACCGCGGCCCTGCACCTCCCAGGCGTCCGGGCGCTCGGTGGGCAGCACGCGGATGGAGACGTTGCCGACGAGCTCCTTGTCGAGGCGGTCCTTGACCAGGCGGGCGGTGACCTTGGCGCCCTTGACGCGGCCGGCCATCGGGGAGGTGTTGGTGCCGATGGTCATCGAGATGGCCGGCTCGTCGACCGTGATGAGCGGCAGCGGGCGGGGGTCCTCGGGGTCGGCGAGCGTCTCGCCGATGGTGATGTCCTCGATGCCGGCGACGGCGACGATGTCGCCGGGGCCGGCCTTCTCGCCGGGCACGCGTTCGACGGCCTCGGTGACGAGCAGTTCGGTGACCTTCACCCGCTGCACGGTGCCGTCGTGCCGGCACCAGGCGACCTGCTGGCCCTTGACCAGCTCGCCGGAGTGGATGCGCAGCAGGGCCAGGCGGCCCAGGAACGGGGAGGCGTCGAGGTTGGTGACGTGCGCCTGCAGCGGGGTCTCGGGGTCGTAGGTCGGCGCCGGGACGGCGTCGAGGATCGTCTGGAACAGCGGGACGAGGTCCTCGGAGTCCGGCAGGCCCCCGTCGGCGGGGCGGTTGGTGGAGGCCCGGCCGTTCTTCGCCGAGGCGTAGACGACGGGCACCTCCAGCAGCGCGTCGGCGTCGATGCCCTCCGCGTCCGCGGCGAGGTCCAGCAGCAGGTCGTAGGTCTCCTCCACCACGGCCTCGATGCGCGCGTCGGGGCGGTCGACCTTGTTGACGACGATGACGACGGGCATGCCGGCGGCCAGCGCCTTGCGCAGCACGAAGCGGGTCTGCGGCAGCGGGCCCTCGGAGGCGTCCACGAGCAGCACGACGCCGTCGACCATGGACAGGCCGCGCTCGACCTCACCGCCGAAGTCGGCGTGGCCGGGGGTGTCGATGATGTTGATGGTCATGCCGCCCTCGGGGGCACCCGGGCCGGCGTACCGGACCGAGGTGTTCTTCGCGAGGATGGTGATGCCCTTCTCGCGCTCGAGGTCGCCGGAGTCCATGACGCGGTCGGCGACGTCGGCGTTGGCCCGGAACGCGCCGGACTGCCAGAGCATCGCGTCGACGAGCGTCGTCTTGCCGTGGTCGACGTGGGCGACGATCGCGACGTTGCGCAGGTCTTCGCGGGTGCTCAGGGGCATGGGGAGGAATCTCGATCCGGTGCGCGGGGGTGGGGACGCCCCAGTCTAGCCGCCGGGGTCGGCCCGCCGGTCCGCCACCGCTCTCCCTGCACCTCGCAGCAAGACTCTGACCTGCGAAGACGCTGACCGGCTAGTGCGTTTGAACCACTGCTCAATGGGTACGAAGGAGCATCCCGTGCCACCCTGTGGGTCATGTCCGCACCACCTGACCACCGATCGTCCACCTCCGGAGCGACCGCCGAGCAGCCCTCCGAGGGCCACAGCCGGTACCCGGTCGACAAGGTCGTGTTCGGCGTCAGCGCCGTCGCGGTCCTGGTCTTCCTCGGTCTCGCCCTGGCCTTCCCCGAGGGCTTCGCCACCGTCTCCGGCGAGGTGCTGACCTGGCTGACCACGAACTTCGGCTGGGCCTTCGTGCTCGGCGCCACCGGCTTCGTGGTCTTCGCCGCCTGGCTGATGCTCTCCAAGCACGGCAGGACCCGCCTCAGCCGCGACGACGACCGCCCGGAGTTCTCCACCGCCTCGTGGTTCGCCATGATGTTCAGCGCCGGCATGGGCATCGGCCTGCTGTTCTACGGCGTCAGCGAGCCGATCTCGCACACCCTCACCCCGCCCGAGGCCGACATCGAGCCCGGCACCCTGAACGCCGAGCGCTACGCGATGATCTACGCGATGTTCCACTGGGCCCTGCACCCGTGGTCCATCTACGCCGTGGTGGGCCTCGCCCTGGCCTACGCCTGGTACCGCAAGGGCCGCAGCGGCGGCTTCTCCGCCCCCTTCGCGCCGCTGCTGCGCGGGCGCACCGGCCCGGCGAAGGTCATCGACGTCCTCGCCATCTTCGCGACCCTCTTCGGCACCGCCACCTCGCTCGGGCTGGGCGCGGCGCAGATCAACGGCGGCCTGGACCAGGTGTTCGGCGTGGAGATCAGCACCTCGGCCCAGGTCTGGATCGTCGTGATCCTCACCGCCTGCTTCGTGCTGTCCGCCTTCAGCGGCATCGAGCGCGGCATCAAGTGGCTCTCGAACACCAACATGGTCCTCTCGGTCCTGCTGCTGCTGTTCCTCTTCGTCGTCGGGCCGACGGTCTTCATCCTGAACCTGGCCCCCTCCACGGCGGGCAACTACCTCTCCCAGCTGCCGCGGATCTCCTTCCGCACCGGCGCCTACGGCGGCGACGAGTGGCTGTCCGGCTGGACGATCTTCTACTGGGCCTGGTGGATGTCCTGGGCGCCCTTCGTCGGCACCTTCCTGGCCCGCATCTCCCGGGGCCGCACCATCCGCGAGTTCGTCCTCGGCGTGGTCGCGGCCCCCAGCGCCATCGCGCTGGTCTGGTTCTCCGTCCTGGGCGGCACCGCGCTGCACGCGCAGTTCCAGGAGGGCACCGACATCAGCGAGCTGGCGCAGGAGAGCCAGTTCTTCACCGTGCTGGACTCCCTGCCGCTGGGCGCGATCAGCTCGATCGTCGTCGTGCTGATGATCGTCATCTACTTCGTCACGAGCGCGGACTCGGCGAGCATCGTCATGGGCTCGCTCAGCTCGAACGGCGCCGGCGAGCCGAACCGCTGGGTGACGGTCGCGTGGGCGCTGCTCACCGGCGCCACGGCCGCCATCCTGCTGGGTGTCGGCGGCTCGACCGGCGGCGGCATCCAGGCGCTGAAGAACGTCGCGATCATCGTGGCGGCACCGTTCCTGGTCGTGATGATCGGCCTGTGCGTGGCGCTGGCGAAGGACCTGCGCGCCGACCACCGCGACCGGGTCGCCGACGCCGCGCGCCCGGGCGGTGCGCACGCGGACGGTGCCGTGCCGGAGGACGCCGGGAGGCGCTGACCGGCGCTCACCCCGCCGTCGCGGCCAGCCGCTGCACGAGCGGGACGTCGCCGGGCAGCCAGTCCACCGAGGACCACTCCCCCGGCGACAGCCACCGCAGCTCGTCGTGGTCCTGCAACGGGGCAGGACCACCACGCAGCACCCGGGCCCACCAGACCCGCATCACGAGGTCCCCGCCGAGCGGCCACGCGCCGCCGGCGGGGCCCGGCACCTCCGCACCGAGCTCGACGTCCACCCCGAGCTCCTCGCGCAGCTCGCGGTGCAGCGCCGCCACCGGCTCCTCCCCCGGCTCCACCTTGCCGCCGGGCAGCTCCCACCTGCCCGCGAGCGCCGGCGGAGCGCTGCGCCGCGCGGCCAGCAGGGAACGGGGGCGGCGCAGATCGTCGACCAGCGCCGCCCCCACCACGAGCCTCACGCCCCGGCCGCCTCGGCCGCCGGGAGGGGCAGCGGCTCGGCGCCGCGCTCGGTGAGCAGGTCCTCCAGCACCTGCGTCTCGCTGCTCTGGCTGGTCGCGATCGCTTCGGCCAGCTCGCGCAGCTGCTCGTCACCGACGAGCTCGGCGCCCGCCTCGGCCATCTGCAGGCCCCCGGCGTGGTGGCGCAGCATCAGCTGCAGGAAGTGGACCTCGAACTCCTGGCCCGTCAGCTCCGCCAGCCGGGCCATCTCCTCGGCGCTCGCCATGCCCGGCATGGGGGCCCCGCCCTGCTGGGCCTGCTCGGCGTGAGGGGCGTGGGCGTCGGCGGACGCCATCCACGCCATCGCGGGCGCGGAGCCGGTCAGCGGGTGGCCCCACTCGCGCAGCAGGGCCTGCATGCGGCCGACCTGGTTGCCCTGCGTGGAGGCGATGTCCACGGCCAGCTGGCGGACCTCGGCGCTGGGCGCCTCCTGGATCGCCTCGTACGCCATGGCGATCGCCTGCTGGTGGTGGACGGTCATGTCCCGCGCGAAGCCGACCGCGGCCGAGCGCTCACCGGGCGCGTCGGGCAGCGCCCGGCCGACGAGCACTCCGCCGACGAGGGCCACCAGCACGGCGGCGACGACCAGCACGAGGCGCACGGCGCGGGACCGGGTGCGTCCGGGGAGGCTCACGCGCTCAGCCCGTGGGGGTGCCGACGCCGTTGCTGCACAGCGCGCCGGGTTCCGGGGTCTGCGGGCCGTTGACGTACTGCGACAGGAACGCGCCGATGCGCGGGTCGTCGGCGTCCTGGAGCGTCAGCTGGTGGTTCCAGGCGGACAGGACGACCGGAGAGGGCAGCCCCTCGTACGGCGACAGGACGGTGTACTCGCGCCCCTCGACGGCCTCCTGGAGCTGCTCCACCTGCTCGGCGGGCAGGTCGGGGCTGTAGGTGATCCACACGGCTCCGTGCTCCAGGCTGTGCACGGCGTTCTCGTTCGGCACGGGCTCGGCGTAGACGCCGCAGTTCAGCCACACGGGGGCGTGCTCACCACCCACGGGAGGGGTCTGCGCGTACTGCACGGGCTCCTGGGTGTGCTGGCCACCGGTGTACTCGAAGGTGCGCACCGCCTCCAGGGACGGCGGGTCCGGCTGCGCGGCGATGACCGCGGCCACCCCCGCACCTGCGCCGAGCACCAGCACGGTGGGCACGGCGATCAACGCCACCCGGCGGCGCTTGGCGTGCGCCCGCTCGGCGCGCTGCATGGCGGCGACGCGCGCTGCGCGGTCCTGCCCGCTGCCGCGCGCCCCGGCGCGCTCGTCCTGCGTGTCGGCCATCGACTCCCTCTCCCCGGCGGCGCCCCGGCGGCGCCCCCTCCAGTCTGCAACGACGCAGCGGGGGCGGACGTTCGGCCCGGGCGGCGGGGAGGGACGTGATGCCCGCCACGGAGGAGGTGGGGTGGATCAGCCGTGACGCGCGGCGCCCGACCCCTCGCGGGCGCGGCGGGCGCGGTCCCCGAACCCCGCGCGCTCGTAGGCCTCGAGGCGGTGGCGCGGGCTCGTGCGCCAGTACACGACAGCGGCGCCGGCAGCGACGGCCAGCACGATCAGTGCGACGACGAACTGCATCCGGTCACCGTAGCGGCCGGGGCGGGCGCCGTCAGCACGAGCCGCGGCGGTGGGTGCGGACGGCGGCCGGGAGCTCGCCGTCGGCCGGGCAGCGGCCGGCCGACGTGCCGGCCACCAGCGCCACGGCCCTGCCGATCGCCGCCACCGCACACGCCCGCGACGCTCGCCTCTGCACCCTCGGGCGTGACCACGGCCAGCCCGGCGACTTCACGGCCTTGTCGAATTGCGCGCGGTCACGAGCAAGCTCAGCAGGCCCGATGGCGTCGCTGCGCCACCGGTGGGAGGACGCCCCGGACGAGGTGGCCGATCACGCCTCGAGCTCGTCGCGGCGCCGGGTCAGGAAGGCGCGCTGGGCCTCGTTGCCGGCGGTGGTGATGGCCTGGTCGTAAGCCAGCCGAGCCTGCTCCCAGCGCCCCAGCCGACGCAGCAGGTCCGCGCGCACCGCGTGCCGGGGCGGGTAACCGGGCAGCTCCAGTGCCTCGATGACGGCGAGGGCCGCCGCCGGCCCCTGCACTTCCGCCAGCGCCACCGCCCGGTTCAAGGCCACCACCGGGCTCGGCGCCAGGCTCAGCAAGTGGTCGTACAGGGCCAGCACCTGCCGCCAGTCGGTCTCCTGCGCGGTGCGCGCGTCGGCGTGCACCGCGGCGATCGCGGCCTGCAGCTGGTACGGCCCCGGCCGCCCGCGGCGCAGGCAGGAGCGCACCACCTCCTGCCCCTGTTCGATCAAGGGTCGGTCCCACAGGGAGCGGTCCTGCTCACTCAACGGCACCAGCGCACCCTCGACGCTGGTGCGGGCCGGGCGGCGCGACTCCGAGAGCAGCAGCAGCCCCAGCAACCCGAGGACCTCAGGCTCATCGGGCATCAGCTCGGCCAGCGACCGCGTCAGGCGCACCGCCTCGGCGCACAGGTCGGCGCGCACCAGCTCCTCCCCCGAGCTCGCCGAGTGCCCTTCGGTGTAGATCAGGTAGAGCACCGCCAGCACCCCGCGCAGCCGGGCCGGCAGGTCCGCCTCGTGCGGCACCCGGTAGGGGATGCCGGCGTCGCGGATCTTCTTCTTCGCCCGCACCAGCCGCTGGGCCATCGTCGCCTCCGGCACCAGGAACGCCCGGGCGATCTGCGGGGTGCTCAAGCCCCCCAGCAGGCGCAACGTCAAGGCGACCTGCGCCGGTGCGGCCAGCGCGGGGTGGCAGCAGGTGAACACCAACCGCAGCCGCTCATCGTGCACAGCGCACTCTTCCACTGCCTCGGTGAGCTCGACGGACTGGCTCCACGCGTGCAGCAGCGCGGCTTCGGCCTGGCGCTGGGCGCGGGTGGACTCACGCCGGTAGCGGTCCACCGCGCGGTTGCGGGCGGTGGTGACGATCCACCCCGCCGGGCTGGCGGGCAGGCCCGTGGTGGGCCAGCGCTGCACGGCGGCGGTGAAGGCGTCTTGCACCGCCTCCTCGGCGGCGTCGATGTCGCCGAGGAAGCGGATCAGGACGGAGACCGCCCGGCCGTACTCAGCGTGGAAGACGTCTTCGACGTCGTCCACGCCGACGCTCGGCTGCGCCGCAGGCACGGAAGCAGGCACCGGGTCGGGCACGGGGCTCAACCGAGGAAGGGCCGCACCTCGATGGGCAACGTCGTGGCCCTGGCCGCCTTGCGGCCCCACTCCAAGGCCGCGTCCAGGTCCGCGGCCTCGACGATGCACACCCCACCCAGGTGCTCCTTGGCCTCGATCCACGGCCCGTCGGTCAACAGCACCTCCTGCCCCCCGTCCCCGCCGACGCGCACCACCGTGGCCGACTCCGGCCCGTGCAGACCGCCGGCGAAGACCCACGCCCCGGCCGCGCGCAGCTCCTCGTGCAAGGCGGCCACGTCCGCACCGATGCGCGCCATCGCCTCGGGAGCGGGCCGCTCACCCACGGGCTGGATCACGCTGAGCAGGTACTGGGTCATGGCTCCTCCTGGTGCCCTGGGCCGGTCCGGTGCCGGCGCTCAACCTCTACACGAACGCCACCGGCCCAGATCGACACCCCGCCCGGACGAACTTCAGGTGCCCCGCACCATCCGGTCATCCCGCTGGCCAGCGCTCGGTCAAGCAGCAGACCCGTGGTGCCGGAGACGGGTTGGACGTGTTGCTGGCGCTGCCGGGGTGGTTCACCGCCGCGACAGCATCGACCGCCTGCACGTGGGTACCCCGCACCGGGTGGACCTGTGGCGCATCGTCAGCACCTCGGACGACGCCCCCGGCGCCGGTCCCACCTCGCTGCCCGGTCCGGGAGAGCTGCGGCAGGTGATCGCCCTGCTCGTGCAGGCCGTCCCGCCGGGAGCGCAGTGGCGCACTGCTCCCGCGGTGCCCCCCTGCACCCGCGCCGGGTTGCAGGTGGACGTGCGCACCCCCGCCGGGTGGGTGGAGCTGGCCGAGTGCGGCCTGATCGCCGAGCACGTCCTGGCCACCACCCGCCACGAGGACCTCCCCACCGGCGGTGCGGGAACGGCTGGGGACTCAGCCCGGTCAGGTCAACGTGCTGCTGCGCCCCCTGGGCGCCACCTCGACCGATGAGCAGGCCAGCCAGCTGCGGGACCGCGTCCACGCCGCCGTGCACCGCGGACCGGTCGTGGAGCGGGCCAGCCGCTGGGCACAGCGGCGGCACCGGAGGATCCTCACCCGGGCCCGCGGCGGGCACGAGCACGCCGCGCCCTCACGGGCCGCGGGAAGGAGCTGGGGCCGCCGCGGGCGGGGAGGGAGAGCGCAGCTCCGGCGGCCGTGACCGGCGGGGCCACGGCCTAGGCTCCCGGCGTGGTCGAGACGCACCCCGACGAGCCCGCCCTGCACGTGACGGACGTGGACGCGCGGCTGAACCGCCTGCGCGCCGGCGTCCTGGGCGCCAACGACGGGGTCGTCTCGGTGGCCGGCGTCGTCCTGGGCGTGGTGGCGGCCACCGACCACGGCGGTGCGCTGGCCGCCGCGGGCGTGGCCGCGCTCGTCGCCGGGGCGCTGTCGATGGGGACGGGTGAGTACGTCTCGGTGAGCACGCAGTCCGACACCCAGCGGGCGCTGCTGGCGAAGGAGCGCCGGGAGCTGGCGGAGATGCCCGTCGAGGAGCTGGCGGAGCTGGCGGCCATCTACGAGGGCAAGGGGCTCTCGCCGCAGCTGGCCCGGCGCGTCGCCGAGGAGCTGACCGCGCACGACGCGCTCGCCGCGCACGCCGAGGCGGAGCTGGGGCTGGACCCCGAGGAGGTCACCAGCCCCTGGCAGGCGGCGGCCGCCTCGACGGTGGCGTTCACGCTCGGCGGGCTGCTGCCGCTGCTGGCGGTGCTGCTGCCGCCGCCGGGGGCGCGGGTGGCCGTCTGCGCAGCGGCGGTCGTCGTGGCGCTGCTGGTCACCGGGGTCGTCAGCGCCCGCCTCGGCGGCGCACCGGTGCCGCGCGCGGTGGCCCGCAACGTCGGCGGCGGCCTGCTGGCGATGACCGTCACCTACGGCATCGGCCACCTGGTCGGCGTCGGCCTGTGAGGGCGCCCGCGCACCGCGCCCCCGGCGGGCGGGGGCGCGGGGCGCACGGGCCGGTCAGGCGCCGAGCCGGATGCTGCCGCCGGGGATCGCCTCCAGCAGCGCCTTCGTGTAGGCCTGCTTCGGCGACTCGAACACCTCGTCGGTGGTGGCGGACTCCACCAGCTTGCCCTTCTCCATGACGACCACGTCGTCGGCGATCTGGCGCACCACGGCCAGGTCGTGGGTGATGAACAGGTACGTCAGGCCCAGCTCCGCCTGCAGGTCGTTGAGCAGGGTGAGGATCTGCCCCTGCACGAGGACGTCGAGGGCGCTGACCGCCTCGTCGCACACCACGACCTCCGGGTTCAGCGCCAGGGCCCGCGCGATGGCGACGCGCTGGCGCTGGCCGCCGGAGAGCTCGTTGGGGAAGCGGCGCAGCGCGCTCGCCGGCAGGGACACCTTCTCCAGCAGGTCGCGCACACGCGCCTCGCGGGACTTCGCGTCGCCCACGCCGTGCACCCGCAGCGGCTCCTCCACGGTGCGGAAGATGCTCCAGCTGGGGTCCAGGGAACCGTAGGGGTTCTGGAAGATCGGCTGCACCCGGCGGCGGAACCGGAACAGCTCCCTGCGGTCGAGCTCGGTGAGGTCCACCCCGTCGAACAGGACCGAGCCGCTGGTGGCCGGCAGCAGGCTCAGCACCATCTGGGCGACGGTGGACTTGCCCGAGCCGGACTCGCCGACCACCGCGGTGGTCGTGCCGCGGCGCACGCTGAAGCTGACGTCGTCGACGGCGCGCAGGGTCTCCCCCCGCAGGCCGGAGCCGCGCAGGTGGAACTCCTTGACGAGGTTGCGGACCTCGATGACGTTCGTCGTGGCGGTGTCGCCCTCGACCGCGGCGTGCGCGCCCTCGACCGCCTGCTCGTGCACGTGCACGGCCTCGGCGCGGGCGTGCTCGACGACCTCGGCGCGGTGCACCGACTCCAGGCGGCGCGACGCCAGCGAGGGGGCGGCGCTCACCAGGCGCTGGGTGTACGGGTGCTGCGGGCGCTGCAGGATCTCCAGCGCCGGGCCCGACTCGACGACCTGGCCCTTGTACATGACCACCAGGTGCTCGGCGCGCTCGGCGGCCAGGCCCAGGTCGTGGGTGATGAGCAGCACCGCGGTGCCCATCTCGGCCGTCAGGGTGTCCAGGTGGTCGAGGATCTGCCGCTGCACGGTGACGTCCAGGGCGGAGGTCGGCTCGTCGGCGATGAGCAGGCGCGGCCGGGAGGACAGCCCGATGGCGATGAGGGCGCGCTGGCGCATGCCGCCGGAGAACTCGTGCGGGTACTGCTTGGCGCGCCGGGCGGCGTCGCCCAGGCCCGCCTCCTCCAGCAGCTCCACGGTGCGCTTCTTCGCCGCGGCGCCCTTGGCCAGGCCGTTGGCCTCCAGCGCCTCGCGGATCTGGAAGCCGATCGACCACACGGGGTTGAGGTTGGACATCGGGTCCTGCGGCACCAGGCCGATGTGCCGGCCGCGCAGGGCGACGAACTCCTTCTTCGAGGCGTGGGCAATGTCCTGCCCGTCGAAGAGGATCTGCCCGCCGACGACCCGGCCGTTGCCCGGCAGCAGCCCGATGACGGCCTGCGCGGAGGTCGACTTGCCGGAGCCGGACTCCCCCACGACCGCGACGGTCTGACCGGGGTAGACGGAGAGGTCCACACCGCGCACGGCGTGCACCGGCTTGCCGCCGGAGGTGAAGTCCACGTGCAGGTCGCGCACCTGCAGCAGCGGTGCGGCGACGTCCACGGGACGTGCGGCGGTCGTCGGGGTGGGCTCGGTCACCGGGTGCGGCCCTTCGGGTCGAGGGCGTCGCGCAGGGCGTCGCCGAGCATGAGGAACGACAGGACGGTCACCGACAGGGCGATCGAGGGCCACAGCAGGATCCACGGGTCGGTGCGCACCGACGGCACCGCGTTGCTGATGTCACCGCCCCAGGAGACGACGCTGCTGGGCAGGCCGATGCCGAGGAACGACAGCGTGGCCTCGGCGGCGATGAAGGTGCCCAGCGAGATCGTCGCGATGACGATGACGGGCCCCAGGGCGTTGGGCAGCACGTGCCGGGCCAGGGTGCTGAAGCGCCCCAGCCCCAGCGACTTCGCCGCGGTGACGTACTCGTTGCCGCGCACCTGCAGCACGGAGCTGCGCATGATGCGGGCCACCTGGGGCCAGCCGAACAGCGACAGGGTCAGCGCGACCGTCCACACGTTGCGGCCCTGCAGCGCCTGCAGCATGACGATGGCGCCCAGGATCAGCGGCAGCGCGAAGAACATGTCCACCAGCCGGGACAGCAGCGCGTCGATCCAGCCGCCGAAGAAGCCGGCGAGGGCGCCGACGACGCCGCCGACCACCACGACGATCGCCGTGGTGAGCAGGCCGACGCTGATCGAGGCGCGGGCGCCGTGCACGAGGCGGGCGTAGACGTCGGTGCCCAGGCGGGTGAACCCCAGCGGGTGCCCCTGCGAGCCGCCCTCCAGCGCGCGCGCCAGCTCCTGGTAGCGCGGGTTCACCGAGGTGAACAGCGAGGGGAACAGCGCCACCACGACCAGCAGCACGATGATCAGCGAGGGCACGATGAACAGCGGGCGGCGGCGCAGCTGCTTCCAGGCGTCGCCCCACAGGCTCGCCGAGGGCGTGCTCTCGTCGACGGCGTCCACGGCCGCGAGCGGCGTCGTGTCCAGCGGGGCGACGTAGTGCTCCTGCCCGGGGCGCACGGTGGTCTCAGACATAGCGGATCCTCGGGTCCAGGACGGCGTAGAGCAGGTCCACGACGAGGTTGGCAAGGAGGTAGACGAGCACCAGCACCGTCACGACGGACACCACGGTGGGGCCCTCGCTGCGGATGACGGCCTGGTACAGCAGCCGGCCGACCCCGGGGACGTTGAAGATGCCCTCCGTGACGAGCGCCCCGCCCATCAGTGCGCCGAGGTCGGCGCCCAGGAAGGTCACGACGGGGATGAGGGAGTTGCGCAGCACGTGCACCGTCACCACCCGCGGGCGGGCCAGCCCCTTGGCCGTGGCGGTGCGCACGTGGTCGGCGCTGAGCGCCTCGGCCACGGAGTTGCGGGTCAGGCGCAGCACGTAGGCGAACGACAGCGCCCCCAGCACCGCACCGGGCAGCAGCAGCTCCGTGAACGACGGGTCGCCCCCGACCGTGGGGTCGACGACCCCCCACTTCACCCCGAACAGGTACTGGGCGGTGAAGCCGAGGACGAAGACGGGGATGCCGATGACGACCAGGCTGAGGAACAGCACCGTCGAGTCGAACAGGCCGCCGCGGCGCAGGCCGGCCAGGAAGCCGAACGCGATGCCGAAGACCGCCTCGATGGCCAGGGCGATCAGGGCCAGCTTGATCGTGACGGGGAACGCCTCGGCCAGCTGCTCGATCACCGGCCGGCCGGAGAAGGACTCACCGAAGTCGAGGGTGAAGATGCCCTTGATGAAGAGCAGGTACTGGACGATGAACGGCTCGTCCAGGTTGTAGCGGTCGCGCAGCTCCGCCACCGCCGCGGGGCTGGCCGGGCGCTCGCCGAACAGCGCCAGGATCGGGTCCCCCGGCAGCAGGAAGACGAGTGCGTAGATCAGCAGCGTCGCGCCGAAGAAGACGGGCACCATCTGCAGCAGACGGCGTCCGATGTACCAACCCATCACGAGCCTCCTCGGGGAGCGGGCCGTCGCTGGCCACCCCCGGCCGTTGTCCTTGCCGGCGTCGGTCCTGCACGCGCGTCAGGGGTGGACCGGCCGGAAGCGGTCCACCCCTGAGCGCTGCGATCAGCTCTTGGTGATCTGGTAGTACAGCGGCACGCTGTTCCAGCCGAACTGGACGTCGTTGGCCGCCTCCGAGGAGCCGCCGGTGACGTTGGAGTACCACAGCGGGATCGCGGGCAGGTCCTCGAAGAGGATCGTCTGCGCCTGCTGCAGCAGCTCGTTCGACGCGGCGGTGTCCGTCTGGGCCGCCGCCTGGTTCAGCAGGGCGTCGAACTCCGGGTTGCTGTAGTCGCCGTCGTTGGAACCGGCGCCCGTGGCGTAGATCGGGGCCAGGAAGTTGTACAGACCCGGGTAGTCCGCCTGCCAGCCGGTGCGGAAGGCGCCGGTGATGGTGCGGTTGGTGACGTCGGTGCGCAGCGCCGCGAACGTCGGGTACGGCGCACCCTCCGCCTGGATGCCCAGCGTCTGGCGGATGTAGGCGGCGGTGGCGTCCACCCACTCCTGGTGCCCGCCGTCGGAGTTGTAGGCGATGGTGAAGGTGCCGGTGTACGGCGAGATGGCGTCGGCCTCGGCCCAGAGCCGCTTGGCCTCCTCCGGGTCGTAGGCGAGCACCTCGCTGCCGGGGACCGTCTCGGAGTAGCCGTCGATGACCGGGGACGTGAAGTCCTTGGCCGGGGTGCGGGTGTTCTGGAAGACCGTCTCGCAGACCTGGTCGCGGTCGATGGCGTGCGAGATCGCCTGCCGGCGCAGCTTGCCCTCCTCGCCGCTGAAGTGCGGGAGGTTCTGCGGGATGGTGAAGGACTGGAAGACCGCCGCGGGCTGGTTGACGGCGCGCTCACCCAGGTCGTCCTGGAAGGTGGCCAGCGCCGACGGCGGGATGTTGTCGATGACGTCCAGGTTGCCGGACTGCAGGTCGGCGTACGCCGCGTCGTAGGTCTCGTAGAACACGAACGCCAGCGAGTCGTTCTGCGCCTGCCGCGGGCCGGTGTACGTCTCGTTCGGCACGAGGTCGATGCGGACGTTGTGCTGCCAGGCGTCGGGGGCGGCCAGCTTGTAGGGGCCGTTGCCGATCGGGGACTCGCCGAAGGCGGCCATGTCGTCGAACGCGGAGGCCGGCAGCGGGTAGAAGGCCGAGTAGCCCAGGCGCAGCGGGAAGTCGCTCTCCGGCTGGGTCAGCGCCACCGTGAAGGTGGTGTCGTCGACGACCTGCAGGCCGGACATGGTCTGCGCGACCGGCGGCTCGGCCTGGACGTCCTCGAAGCCCTGGATGGGCTCGAAGAAGTAGCTGGACAGCTGGGCGTTGGTGCCCAGGGCGCCGTAGTTCCAGGCGTCGACGAAGGACTGCGCGGTGACGGGTGTGCCGTCGGAGAACGTCTGGTCCGGCTTGATCGTGATGGTGTAGTTCTGCGCGTCCGCGGACTCGATGGACTCCGCCACGTCGTTCTGGGGCGAGCTGTCGGCCTGGTAGTACACGAGGCCGGCCCACAGGGAGTCCAGCAGACGGCCACCGCCCACCTCGTTGGTGGAGGTCGGCACCAGCGGGTTCTGCGGCTCGGTGCCGTTGGCGATGACGTCGCCACCGGTGGCGGTGCCCTCGGTGCCGCCGCTGCCCTCCTCCTCGCTGCCGCAGGCCGCGAGCGTGGTGACGGCCGCAGCGCCCAGCAGGCCGGCCAGACCGGCGCGACGGGTGAAGACGGGGCCGCGGGAGACGAGAGCGACGCGGCGCGAGCCGCTCTGCTCGTCGTCCTTCTCGAAGCTGCTCACGGTGGGACTCCTCCTAGCAAGCACGGCTGCTTGGGCACCTTGCCCAGGTGTGGCGGCTCCTGGCGAGCAGGATGTCCACCTCTAGCGGTTGGGCAGCACGTTAACACCCGTCGGCGCAGGTGTGACGCGAAGTCGGCCGGACACCCGCGGCGCTCGGGACGACTCCCCTCCAGTGTCACTCCGCGTGGGCGGTGCTGCACGCCACGCACCCCGACCGGCCGCTGGACGCCACCCGCCCGGAGCACTGCGACGCCCGCCGACCGGCGCCGGGCGTCACACGTTGAAGCGGAACTCCACGACGTCGCCGTCGGCCATCACGTAGTCCTTGCCCTCGATGCGCACCTTGCCCTGCGCCTTCGCCTCGGCCATCGAGCCGGCCGCGACCAGGTCGGCGAAGGAGACGACCTCGGCCTTGATGAAGCCGCGCTGGAAGTCGGTGTGGATCACGCCCGCCGCCTGCGGGGCCGTGGCCCCCTTGCGGATCGTCCAGGCGCGGGCCTCCTTCGGCCCGGCGGTCAGGTAGGTCTGCAGGCCCAGCGTGGCGAAGCCCACGCGCGCCAGCTGGTTCAGGCCCGGCTCGTCCTGCCCGACGGAGGCGAGCAGCTCGGCGGCCTCCTCCGCGTCGAGCTCCGCCAGCTCCGACTCCAGCTTGGCGTCCAGGAAGACGGCCTCCGCCGGGGCCACGAGGGCGCGCAGCTCGTCCATCCGTCCCTCGTCGCCCAGCACCGTCTCGTCGACGTTGAAGACGTAGAGGAAGGGCTTGGTCGTCAGCAGCCCCAGCTCGCGCAGCAGCTCGACGTCCACGTCGTCCGCCGCGATCGCCGCCGACAGCGGCCGGCCGGAGTCCAGCACGGACTGCGCCGCCTGCGCCGCCCGCAGCACCGCCGGGTCGGTCTTCTTGCCCTTGACCTCCTTGTCGAGGCGCGGCAGCGCGCGCTCGAGGGTCTGCAGGTCGGCCAGGACCAGCTCGGTGTGGACGGTGGCGATGTCCTCGGCCGGGTCGACCGCACCGGCCACGTGCACCACGTCCGGATCGGCGAAGGCGCGCGTGACCTGGCAGATCGCGTCCGCCTCGCGGATGTTGGCGAGGAACTTGTTGCCCAGCCCCTCCCCCTCGCTGGCCCCCTTGACGATGCCGGCGATGTCCACGAAGGAGACCGTGGCGGGCACCGTGCGCTCGCTGGCGAAGAGGCGGGCCAGCTCGTCCAGGCGCGGGTCCGGCAGCGGCACCACCCCGACGTTCGGCTCGATCGTCGCGAACGGGTAGTTCGCCGCGAGCGCGTCGTTCTCGGTGAGCGCGTTGAACAGGGTGGACTTGCCGACGTTGGGCAGACCGACGATGCCGATGGTGAGGGCCACGGGAACAGCAGCCTACCGCCGCCCGGCCCGCGGGCCCGCCACGGGCGGGCCCGCGAGCGGCCTCAGCCGGCGGCCGACGCCAGGAAGCGGCGCAGCTCCCCGACGTCCTGGAAGGACGACAGCTGCTCGTCGCTGAACTGGACGCCGAACTCCGCCTCCAGCGAGTACATGATGTTGATGTGGGCCAGCGAGTCCCACCCGGGGACGTCGCGCGCCGTCATGTCGTCGCGCAGCACGAGGTCGTCGTTCCCGATCACCTCGCGGACCACCTGCTGCATGCGCTCGTCAACGCTCACTTCGCGACCTCCACCGTGCGCCTCGTCCCCTGCTCGTCCTCGTGCGCACCCTCGTGCGCGTCCTCGTGCTCCGTGCCCCCGCCCCGTCGCGCCGGCACGGGCGCGGCGACGCTCACCGCGATGTGCCCCGGCGTCTCGACGCGGGCCGGCAGCGGCAGCTCCCACCGGGTGGTGCCGTCCTCGTCCGCCCCTCGCGGGAGGAAGCCGAGCCGCTCGTACAGCCCCGCCACCTGGCTGTTCTTGGCGGTCGGCGCGTAGGTGCCGCGCACCCTCGCGCAGCCGAGCGCCCCCGCCCGCTCCACCAGGACGCGCAGCATCTCGTCCTCCAGCGTCCGGCCGATGACGCGGCAGCTCAGCAGCCACGTGTCGACGTCCACCACGCGGCCGTCCGCGCCGTCCTCGCAGCGCGCCAGCAGGACCCCGACGACGCCGTGGTCGGCGAAGCGGTCGCGCAGACGGACCACCTGCGCCGTCCAGGCCGGGTCGGCGGCGAAGGCCTCGACGTCGGCCAGCGAGTGGCGCCGCGTGGTCAGGTTGAACTGGTTGGTCTTGCCGATGAGCTGCGCCACGCGCGGAGCGTTCTCCGGTGACAGGTCCGCCACCTCGGCGTGCATGTCCAGGCCGGCGAGGAAGTCGTCGAGCGAGCCGGCCGCCTCCTGCTGCGCCGCCACGGCGGCCCGCGCCCGGTACTGCTCCGTGCGGGCGGCGTCCTCGGCCGTGACGGCGTCCGTCTCGAAGAACGGGTAGTCCGCCAGGGCCCTGACGTACCCGGACGGGTCCGCCGGCAGGGGGACGACGTCCACCGCGGGGACCAGCTCGCGCACGGCCTCCCGCTCGGCGGGGTTGTCGTCGACGAAGACCAGGGCGTCCTCCCCGATCCCCAACGTCGCGGCGATGCTGCGCACCGCCGACGGCTTGTCCTCCCAGCTGGCCTTGAGCACCGCGACGTCGTCCAGGGAGATGAGCACGTCGGGGTTCTGCTCGAACGCCTCGCGGACCAGCGCCTCGTCGTTCTTGCTGCACACGGCGAGCACGACACCCTTGGCCTTCAACGCCAGCACGTGGCGCTGGAAGGCGCTGTACGCCTCCCCCACCGGCCCCGCGCCCACGGCGATCCCGTGCGGGCCGACCTCTCCCAGCACGCCGCCCCAGAGGGTGCCGTCCAGGTCCAGGACGAGGCACTTGCGCGCCAGCCCGAGCTGGGCGCCCACGACGGCGGCGGTGTGCCGGGCGAGCAGGGCGACCGACCCGAGCGCCACCGCCTGCTTGGCGGCGTGGTGGTAGCGCGGGTCCGTCCAGGCGCGCTTGCCGACCGCACCCGCCAGCCGCTCGCAGTCCACCACGCTGACCCCGCGGCCCGCCTCCGAGGCCGCCAGCTCGCCCAGCCGCTGGTTGAACCGCTGCAGCATGGCGTGCCGGGACCCGGGGACCCGGGCGGCCAGGTGCCCGAGCGGGACCTCCGCCGGGACGACGACGTTGTGCTGCACGATCCGCGCCCCCGTCGCGGCGCGGACCTGTTCCCACAGGGACGTCCAGCGCGCCAGCTCCGCCTCGACGGCCGCCTCGGGGTCGTCGCTGCTCTCCGGCAGGTCCACCTCGCCCTCGTGCACCGCGAGCACCACGACGTCCGGGGCGAAGGCGCGCAGACCGCTCGCCGGGTCGAGGACCTCGATGCGGTACAGGCCGTAGCCGCACTCGTACACCTCGACGTCGGCGCCGGCCCTGGCACAAGCCAGGGGCAGCAGCGAGGTGAACTGCGTGGTGGTGTAGCTGCCCAGGACGGCCACCCTGGCGCGGCGAGCGGCGGCCGGCAGGTGCGGCCGGGCCCGCTCCCACACGCGGGAGGCCCCCAGCCACCCGGCGAAGTCGTCGCCCGCGTCGGTGGCGGCCAGCGCCCACTGCGCGGCCCGGGCGTGGTCACCGGCCCGCTGGTGGGCCTTGGCCAGGTCCAGGCAGGCGCGCAGGGACGGCACGGCGGTCGCCGAGACCGCCGCCACCGCCTCCCTCACTCGCGCAGCCGCCTCCTCGGACGCCAGCTCGCTGCTCGTCGGTGTGCTGCTCACGTTCGGTCTTCCCCCCTCGTGCGTGGTGCTGCGGTGCCCCGGCGGCGCGGCCGCCGCCCTCAGGCCCCGGTCGCCGGCTGCGGCTTGAGGATGCGCGCCGGCGGGCTGAACGCGGTGGCGCCGGCGGGCACGTCGACCGTGACCAGCGCGTGCGGACCGATCTTGGCGCCGTCGCCGACCGCGATGGGCCCCAGGAGGGTGGCCCCCGCCCCCACCTCCACGTCGCGCCCGATGCGCGGGACGGCCTCCCGCGGCGCGTCACCACTGGTGAACCCGAGGGTCACGTTGTGGCGCAGCGTGCTCCCGTCGCCGATCACGCTGAAGGCGGGGATCTGGACGGCCTGGTGGTGCCCGATGCTCACGCGCCGGCCGATGAAGGCCTCGTCGGCGATCTCCGTGCCGTACAGGTTCTGGATCAGCAGGCGGTTGACCAGCCGGTGCGCCACCTTGACCGCGCGGCGGACCGGCGGCGGCTGCGAGAGCCCCCAGTGGCCGATGCGGTGCACCCACAGCGCGTGCAACCCCGGGTGCACCAGCGAGGAGGAGTGCTGCCGGAAGTCCTCCACCAGCAGCGTCCGCAACGGCGCGGTCGTCGCCGCCGAGCGGTCCACCCCCGCTCCCGGCGCGGGAGCGGGTGCGCCCCCGTCCTGCAGCGGCCCCCCGGCCGCTCCGGTGGGCACCTCGCCCGCCCGTCCAACGCTCACGTCAGCCATGCACGTCCCCCCTCGTGAACTCTTACGCTGCGGCACATTACTCCCGGCCGCCTCCGATCAGGCGTGGTTGCCGCGGTGGGCCTCGCGGACGGGTCGCGGATGCGCCGGGGAGGGTTCGCGGAGGGCTCGGGCAGCGCGCGCCCGGCGCGCGGCACCGGCGCGGCTCCGGGGCGGAACCGGGGCGCCCGGCGACGCCGCCGGCTGGCACAGTCGGGGGCGTGGACGTCCGCACCGCCCTCGTCGTGCTCCTCGCCCTGCTCACCGGCGCCGCGCTCGGCGCGCTCGCGACCCGGTGGGCGCTGCGCGGCGCCGACGCGGCCCGCACCGCCGCGACCACCGCGGAGCGGGACCTGCTGCGCCGGCGCGTCGCCGAGCTGGAGGATCGCGCCGGCGAGGGCCGCGAGCTCACCGCGGCCGTGGCCCCGGTCACCGACACCCTCGACCGCGTCGAGGCGCAGGTGCGCACCCTCGAGCGCGACCGCGTGGAGCAGTACGCGCGCCTGAGCGAGCAGCTCGCCGCGCTCGCCGCCGGCGCCGACGCGCTGCGCACCGAGACCGCCGGCCTGGCCGGGGCGCTGCGCGCCTCCAGCTCCCGCGGCTCCTGGGGCGAGGTGCAGCTGCGCCGCGTCGTCGAGCACGCCGGGATGCTCGAGCGCGTCGACTTCACCGAGCAGGCCACCCTGACCACCCGCTCCGGTCGCACGGTGCGCCCCGACCTGGTCGTCCACCTGCCCGGCGGCAAGCACGTCGTCGTCGACGCCAAGGCACCGCTGGCCGCGTTCCTGCGCGCCGGCGAGCTGGACGGCGGCCCGGCGCACGAGGCGGCGCGGCGCGCGGAGATGGCCGCGCACGCGAAGGCGCTGCGCGGCCACGTCGACGCGCTGGCCGCCAAGGAGTACCCCACGGCCGTGGAGGACTCCCCCGACGTCGTCGTGTGCTTCGTGCCCGGCGAGGCGTTCCTGGCCGCCGCCTGCGAGGCCGACCCGACCCTGCTGGAGCACGCGATGGGCCGCCGGGTGGTGCTGGCGACGCCCACCACGCTGCTGGCGCTGCTGCGCACGGTGGCGCTGACCTGGCAGCAGGACGCCGTGACCGGCAGCGCCCGGGAGCTGTTCGCGCTGGGCCGCGAGCTGCACGAGCGCCTCGGCACCCTCGGCGGGCACACCGCCTCCCTGGGGCGCACGCTGCACCGCGCGGTGGAGGACTACAACCGCTTCGTGGGCACCCTGGAGCGGCGCGTGCTCGTCACGGCCCGGCGGCTGCGCGAGCTGGACGTCGCCGACGGCGAGCTGCCGGCGGTGGGCCCGCTGGAGGACGCCGTGCGCCCGCTGACGGCCCCCGAACTGCTCGAGGGCCTCGATGACGAGGAGCGCGCGGGGCTCAGACGGGCGTGACCGGCAGGCTGCGGCGCTTGATGTCGCGGCGCAGGTCCGTGGGCAGGGAGAAGACGAGGTCCTCCTGCGCGGTGGTGACCTCCTCCACCGACCCGTAGCCGCGCTGCGCGAGGTGGGCGACGACCTCGCGCACCAGCACCTCGGGCACCGAGGCCCCGGAGGTGACGCCGACCGTGGTGACGCCCTCCAGCCAGGCGTCGTCGATCTCCGCGGCGGAGTCCACGCGGTGCGATGCCCCGGCGCCGGCGTCCAGGGCCACCTCGACCAGGCGCACCGAGTTGGAGGAGTTCGCCGAGCCCACCACGATCACCAGGTCCGACTCCGCGGCGATCTTCTTCACCGCCACCTGGCGGTTCTGGGTGGCGTAGCAGATGTCGTCGCTGGGCGGGTCGGCGAGGTTCGGGAAGCGCTCGCGCAGCCGCCGCACCGTCTCCATCGTCTCGTCGACGCTGAGCGTCGTCTGCGACAGCCAGACGAGGTTGTCGGGGTCGCGCACCTGCACCGCGTCGGCCGCCTCGGGGCTGTCGACGACCGTGATGTGCTCCGGCGCCTCGCCCGCGGTGCCCTCCACCTCCTCGTGCCCGGTGTGGCCGATCAGCAGGATCTCCGCGTCCCGCTCGGCGAAGCGCACGGCTTCCCGGTGCACCTTGGTCACCAGCGGGCAGGTGGCGTCGATCGCGCGCAGCGAGCGCGCCGCGGCCTCCTCGCGCACCGCCGGGCTCACCCCGTGCGCGGAGAACACCACGTGCGCGCCCTCGGGCACCTCGGAGGTCTCCTGCACGAAGACGGCCCCGCGCTCGGCCAGGGTCCGCACCACGTGCTTGTTGTGCACGATCTCCTTGCGCACGTACACCGGGGCGCCGTACAGCTCCAGCGCCTTCTCCACCGCCTCCACGGCCCGGTCCACGCCCGCGCAGTAGCCGCGCGGCGCCGCCAGCAGCACCCGCCTGCCGCCGTCCCAGGCCGCGCGCTCGCCGCCGCCGGCCAGCACCGCGGTGTCGTTGCAGTCGTCGGCGGGCGCGGAGGAGGTGTCCAGCGGGGTCTGCGTCACGCCCCCATGGTAGGTCGGCGCACCGACGGGGCACTCCGCCCGCGACCGGGGACCCGACGAGCGGGCGGGCGGGCGGGCGGGCGGGGCAGGATGGGCGGGTGAGCGCGCAGCCGTCCCCGCAGGCCCCCGCCGAGCCGCCGCGCCGCGCCGGCACCGCGGGCGAGACCAGCGCGGAGAACCCGTGGCCGGTGCGGCTGCTCGCCTCGAAGATGGACGCCTACATCGCCCGGATGCCCTGGACGTGGGTGGAGGGGCAGGTCGTGCAGGTCAGCGACCGCCCCGGAGCGCACGTGGTCTTCCTGACGCTGCGCGACACCGACACCGACATGTCGCTGACGGTGACGCTGACCCGCCGGGTGCTGGCGAGGCTGCGCGCAGCCCTGCCGGACGGCCTGCGCAGCGGCGCCCGCGTCGTCGTGCACGCCAAGCCCGAGTTCTACGCCAAGCGCGGCACCCTGAGCCTGAGCGCCGACGACGTGCGCCCCGTCGGCGTCGGTGAGCTGCTGGCCCGCCTGGAGCACCTCAAGCGCGTCCTCGCCGCCGAGGGCCTCTTCGACCCCGCCCGCAAGAAGCCGCTGCCGTTCCTGCCGCGCGTGGTGGGGCTGGTGTGCGGGCGCGCCAGCGCCGCCGAGCGCGACGTGGTCGACAACGCCCGGCTGCGCTGGCCGGCGGTGCGCTTCGAGGTGCGCGAGGTCGCCGTGCAGGGCCCGGCCGCCGTGACCGAGGTCGCCGCGGCGCTGCGCGAGCTGGACGCGCTGGAGGAGGTCGACGTCGTCGTGCTCGCCCGCGGGGGCGGCAGCGTGGAGGACCTGCTGCCGTTCAGCAACGAGGCGCTCGTGCGCGCGGTCGCCGACGCGCGCACCCCGGTCGTCTCCGCCATCGGCCACGAGGTGGACTCCCCCCTGCTGGACCTGGTCGCCGACGTGCGCGCCTCCACCCCCACCGACGCCGCCCGCCGCGTCGTGCCCGACGTGGCCGAGGAGCTGGCGCGCGTGGAGCAGCTGCGCTCGCGGGCGCGGCGCGCGGTGGGCGCCCGCGTGGAGCGGGAGGAGGCGGCGCTGCGGGCGCTGCGCAGCCGGCCGGTGCTGGCCGACCCGCACGTCCTGGTGGACGCGCCGGCCGCGGAGGTGGCCCGGCTGCGCGAGCGCGCCCGGCACGGCCTGGAGGGGCGGGTGCACCGGGCGGCGCTGGAGGTGGAGCGGCTGCGCGCCGCGGTGCGGGCCCTCTCCCCGCGCTCGACGCTGCTGCGCGGCTACGCCGTCGTGCAGGTCGCCGCGGGCGAGGGCGCGGGCCGCGTGGTGCGCGAGCCGGGCGACGCGCCCGCGGGCACCGCGCTGCGGGTGCTGCTGGCCGACGGGGAGCTGGCCGCGCGGGCGCGGTGACGCGCGGGCGGGGCGCGCGTCGGCCCTAGGGTTGCCCACCGTGCCGAAGGACTCCCCGAAGGACCCCGCGAAGGACCCCGCGGACACCCCCGCGCCCGACCCCGCGCCCGAGCCCGAGCTGCCGGCCGACGTGGCCGGGCTCGGCTACGAGCAGGCCCGCGACGAGCTCGCGGACGTGGTGCGCCGGCTCGAGGCCGGTGGCACGGGCCTGGAGGAGTCGCTGGCGCTGTGGGAGCGCGGGGAGGCGCTGGCCGCCGTCTGCCGCCGCCGGCTGGACGGCGCCCGGGCGAGGCTGGACGCCGCGCGCACCGGGGACGACCCGGAGGGCTGAGCTCGGCGGGGTCACCGGCCGGCGCTCAGGCCGCGGGCGCGTCCCGGTCGACGCCAGCCGACTCCCAGCCGGCCTCGGTGGCGCGCACCAGCTCGGCGAGCACCGGGTAGTCCGCCTCGCCGGTGACCACGACCGTCACGCCGTCGTCGGTGCGCACGAGGCTGCGCCGGCCGCGGTCCGGCTGCAGGTACCGCTGCCACTCGCGCCCGTCGACCTGCACGGTGCCGTCCTCGGCGCCGCCGGCGGTCTGCGCGCGCACCCAGCCCGCGGTGCCGGCGGCGGCGACCTCCACGGCGAGGTACTCCCCCTCGTCGGTGCGGTACCCCACGTGCCAGGTCAGCACGGAGTCCGTGGAGCGGTTCACCTCCGCGGAGGTGGCCGTCCAGCCCTGCGGGACCTCGGGCACGGGCGGGACGAACGGCAGCTCCGAGGCGCCGGCCGCCGCGTCCGCCACGTCGGCGGGCGGCTGCTGCACGGAACTGGGACGCGGCACCACCCACACCACGAGCGCCACGACCGCCAGGATCAGCGCCATCGAGATCACCATGGAGGACACGCTGCCGCCGCGGCGGGTGCGCGGGACGCCGCGGGGGTCCTCGCCGCCGGGCGCGCTCACCTGCGGGGTGGGGCCGGGACCGGTCGTGCTCACCGCCCCATGGTGCCGGATACCCTGGCGCTCCGACGACGCCGCCCCTGGAGGACCCGTGTCCCAGAACTCCTCGCCCCAGCTGCCCGCGGCGCTCGCCGTGGGCACCGAGGCCCCCGACCGCAACCTGGCCATGGAACTGGTGCGCGTCACCGAGGCCGCGGCGATGGCGGGCGGGCGCTGGGTCGGCCGGGGCGACAAGAACAAGGCGGACGGTGCCGCGGTCAACGCGATGCGCACCCTCATCGGCACCGTCAGCATGAACGGCACCGTGGTCATCGGCGAGGGTGAGAAGGACAACGCCCCGATGCTCTACAACGGCGAGCGCGTCGGCGACGGCACCGGCCCGGAGTGCGACGTGGCGGTGGACCCGATCGACGGCACCACCCTGACCGCCCGCGGCATGCCGAACGCGGTGGCGGTGCTGGCGGTGGCCGAGCGCGGCACGATGTACGACCCCAGCGCGGTCTTCTACATGGACAAGCTGGTGGCGGGCGCCGAGGCCGCCGACGTGGTGGACATCCGCCTGCCCGTGAAGGAGAACGTGCGCCGGCTGGCGCGGGCCAAGAAGCGCTGGGTGGAGGACATCACCGTCTGCATCCTGGACCGCCCGCGCCACGCGCAGCTGGCGCAGGAGGTGCGCGACGCCGGGGCCCGCATCAAGTTCATCTCCGACGGCGACGTCGCCGGCGCGGTGATGGCCGCGCGCGAGGGCACCGGCGTGGACCTGCTCATGGGCGTCGGCGGCACGCCGGAGGGGATCATCGCGGCGTGCGCCATGCACTGCCTGGGCGGCACGATCCAGGGCCGTCTCGCCCCGCGCGACGACGACGAGCGGCAGAAGGCGATCGACGCCGGGCACGACCTGGACGCCGTGCTGGACACCTCCGCGCTCGTGGCCAGCGACAACGTCTACTTCGTCGTCACCGGCATCACCGACGGCGAGCTGGTCGGCGGGGTGCGCTACCGCGGCGACACGATCAGCACCTCCAGCATCGTCATGCGCAGCAAGTCGGGCACGATCCGGCGGGTGGAGTCCGAGCACCGGCTCTCGAAGCTGCGGGCGTACGCCGCCGTCGACTTCACCGGCCCGCGGTGAGGGCCCGCGCCCTCGTCGTCGGGGAGTCGCTCGTCGACGTGGTCCGCGCGGCGGACGGCGCGGAGTCGGTGCACCCCGGCGGCAGTCCGCTGAACGTGGCGTACGGGCTGGGTCGGCTGGGCCACGACGTGTCCCTGCTGACCCGCCTGGGCGAGGACGCGCACGGCCGGCTGCTGCGCGAGCACCTGGCCGCGGGCGGGGTCGGGCTCGCCCCGGGCGCGGTGGACGAGCTGCCCACGTCGGTGGCGCGCGCGCAGCTGGACGAGCAGGGCCGCGCCTCGTACGAGTTCGAGCTGCGGTGGCGCCTGCCGTCGGTGCAGGCTCCCGACGCGGTCGACGTGGTGCACACCGGGTCGATCGGGGCGGCGGTCGAGCCGGGCTCCCGGCAGGCCCTGGCGCTGCTGCGCTCCTGCCGGGAGCGCGCGACCACGAGCTACGACCCGAACGTGCGCCCGGCGTTCCTGGGCTCGCCGGATCGGGCGCGGGTGCTCGTGGAGGAGTTCGTGGAGGCCGCCGACGTCGTCAAGGCCTCGGACGAGGACGTCGCCTGGCTGTTCCCGGGCGAGGACCCGGTGGACGTGGCGCGGCGCTGGCAGCGCCGGGGCCCGGCGCTGGTGGTCGTCACCCGCGGCGGGGAGGGCGCGGTGGGTGTGGGAGGCGCCGGGACGCTGCGGGTGCCGACCCCGCCGACGCGGGTGGTGGACACCGTCGGCGCCGGCGACGCCTTCACCGCGGGGCTGCTGCACGCGCTGGCCGAGCACGACCTGCTGGGCCCGTCGGCCGTGCGGCGGCTGCGGTCGCTGCGGCTGGACGTGCTGGAGGACGTGCTGCGCACGGCGGCGCGGGTGGCGTCGATCACCTGCTCACGGGCGGGGGCGAACCCGCCCACGCGCCAGGAGCTGGCCGCCGGGTGACCCGGGTGGGACCGCACCGGTGATGCCCGCGGGGCATGGTGCGATGCCGGAAAGCACCTGGACAGGCATCGCACGGGCTTCCTACGGTGGCGGCACCGTCGCCGACGACGCCCGCCGTCCTCGGCTCCCCGCCGACCCGAGGAAGACATGTCCACCAGCGAACTCGCCGAGCCCGCCCTCGTGCCGCCGTCCTCCGCCGCTCCCTCCCCCGTCCTGGACCGCATCGCGTCCGTGACGCTGTCGTCCGTGGTGCTGCCGCTGACGGCGGCGATCAGCGACGCGAAGGTCCTCACCGGCCGGCAGCGGGCCATGACGGAGGTCGTCTTCCTCTTCGCGGAGATCACCACCGAGGCGGGGCTGGAGGGCGTCGGCTTCGGGTACTCCAAGCGGGCCGGTGGCCCGGCGCAGTTCGCGCACGCGCGCGAGGTGGCCGCCGACCTGATCGGCGAGGACCCCAACGACATCGGCCGGCTGTGGACGAAGCTGGTGTGGGCGGGCGCCTCGGTGGGCCGCAGCGGCGCGTCCACGCAGGCGCTGGCGGCGCTGGACATCGCGCTGTGGGACCTGAAGGCCAAGCGGGCCGGCCTGCCGCTGGCGAAGCTGCTGGGCGCCCACCGCGACTCGGTGCGCTGCTACAACACCTCCGGCGGCTTCCTGCACGAGCCGCTGGAGCGGGTGCTGGCCAACGCCGACCGCACGCTCGCCGAGGGCATCGGCGGCATCAAGATCAAGGTGGGGCAGCCGGACGCCAAGGAGGACCTGCGGCGCGTGCGCGCGGTGCGCGAGCACGTCGGCGACGACCTGCCGCTCATGGTGGACGCGAACCAGCAGTGGGACCGCCCCACCGCCCAGCGGGTGGGCCGGGCGCTGGAGGAGTTCGGCCTGGTGTGGATCGAGGAGCCGCTGGACGCCTACGACACCGAGGGGCACGCGCAGCTGGCGCGCTCGCTGGACACCGCGATCGCCACGGGCGAGATGCTCACCAGCGTCCGCGAGCACGTCGCGCTCATCGACGCCGGGGCGGCCGACGTCATCCAGCCCGACGCGCCGCGCATCGGCGGCATCACGCAGTTCCTGAAGCTGGCGACGCTGGCCGAGCACGCGCACCTGCAGCTCGCGCCGCACTTCGCGATGGAGATCCACCTGCACCTGGCGGCGGCGTACCCGATCGAGCCGTGGGTGGAGCACTTCGACTGGCTGCACCCGCTGTTCGAGGAGCGCCTGGAGATCCGCGACGGGCGCATGCACGTCTCGCCGCGGCCGGGTCTGGGCGTGACGATCAGCGAGCAGGCCCGCGCGTGGACGGTGGACCGGGTCCGGGTGGACGCTCCCCGCTGAGGTCCGGGGCCTCCCGCACGGCCACGGGGCCGGGTGCCGCGTTCAGCGGCGCCCGGCCCTCCTGCTGCCCGCCCACGCCGCCAGCCGGGCCGGGCGCAGCGCACCGCGGGCGCCGGCGGCGCGGCGACCGGCGGCGCGCACGGCGTCGGCGCGGCGGGCGAGGTCGGCGCGCACGGTCCCGGCGGCCCCGGCCACGGCGGTGGCGGTTCGGCCCAGGCGCGCGGAGCGCTGCAGCTCGTCGCGGTAGGTGCGCCGCAGCAGGACGGCCCGGTCCACGGCGGCCGGCAGCAGCGCGAGCCCGGTGGGCGCCAGCGTCAGGCGCACGGTGTGCCGGGTCGTGCGCTCGAAGCGGCGCTTGTACGCCTCCTCGCCGCGCAGCAGGTCGAGCTCGGCGTACCCGGACAGCAGCGCGCGGCGGCGCACCCGCAGGAGCAGCAGCGTGCCGGGCCCGGCGGCGGCCACCTCGGCGCGGTAGGACTGCACGTAGCCGTGCAGGGCGCGCGGCCCGGCCAGGCAGAACGCGTAGGCCACCAGGCGCCCGTCCACGCGCAGGCCGGACAGCTGCGCCACGCCGCGCGGCGCGGTGCCCAGGAACCGCACCAGGGTGCGCCCGGACGCCCCTCGCCAGGGCTGGCGGCGGCGGGCGGCGTTGGGGTGGGCGGCGTCGACCTCGGCCAGCTCGGCCACGAGGTCCTCCAGGTGCCGCGCGGCCGCGTCGGGGTCGACCTCGCGCAGCTCGGCGAGGCCGTCGAGCAGGTCGTCGACGACGACGAGGCGGCCGCGCTCGGCCAGGCGGCGCCACTGCCGACGCTCCTCGTGGCGGCCGTGGCGGCCGAGGGCGGCGTCGTGCTCGGCCACGGTGGCGGGCAGCCGCACGGCGTGCACGGTGGCCTGCCGCAGCAGCCGTGCGCCGTAGCCGCGGGCGGCGGCCCAGGCACCGGCGGCCTCGAGCAGCGGGTCGCCCTCGAGGACCTGCTCGAGGTCGAACAGGGCTCCGGGGACCTCGGCCAGGACCGCGTCGAGCGCTGCGGCCACGAGCCGGACGGCGGGCACCGGGCTGTCGGGGTCGGTGGGCAGGGAGGCGTAGTCGCTGCCGCCGGCGCCGAGGAAGGTCACCACGGGCCGGGCGCCGCCGGGGCCGGCACCCAGGACGGCGAAGGCGCCGAGGGCCAGCAGGCGGCCCTGGCGGCGGACGCCGACCAGCAGCGGTTCACCGGCTCCCAGGTGCTCGTGCACGGCACGCAGCCAGTCGGGACCGCAGAACGGCGGGTGGCCGGCGCGGACGGCGAGGGCGCGCCACTCCGGCACGGGGGCGCCGTCCAGGGAGCGCCGCACGGTCACCTGCAGCCCCTCGGCGGGCTCGCGGACGACGGCGAGACCGGTGCCGGCCGGTGCACCGGCGGGCACGGGGGCGCTCCGGGGGGACCTGGGGGCGGGGGGCAGGGCACCGGTGAGCGCGTCGACCACCCCGCGTACCCGCCTCTCGCCCGGCCGGCCGCCGGGAGGACGGCCTCGTGGCGGGCACCTTAACCGGGCGCGGCGACACTGCGGGACGCCCGGCGGGTGGAGTTTCCCGAACTCCTACCGTGCGTCGCCGGGTGTCACGCAGCGTCGATGAACCGCGGGGTCAGCGCGGACCTCAGGCCGGGACCCGCTCCTGCTCCGCCTGCACCCGGGCCCGCTCCAGCGACCGCCGGCGCAGCGCCTCCGACTGCTCGGCGATGCGCCGGGCCTTCTCCTCGTCGCGCGTGAGGTTGGCGCCGCTGGTGGGGTCGAAGACGTGCATGCGCCGCGGGTCGAACCACAGCCGGGCGCGGTCGCCGTCCCGCACGCCGCTCATGGCGTCCAGGGTGACGACGAGCTGGCTGCGCATGCTCTCCCCGTCCAGCTCGCGGTCCAGCTCCGCCAGCTGCTCCCTCGTCTCCGCCGCCGCCTCGAAGGGCACGTAGGCGTACAGCTCGTTGCCCAGCCACTCGGTGACGTCGACCTGCGCGTCGAAGGTCACGGCCTCGCCCGGGACGTCGGTGACGTCGGCGTCGTCGAAGTGCTCCGGGCGCACACCGACGATGAGCAGCTTGCCGTCGTGCTCACCGCCCACGACCGCGGGCTTGGGCACCTCGCAGAACGGCAGCTCCAGGCGGTCGCCGCGCACCCGGGCCGGCAGGAAGTTCATCGGCGGCGAGCCGATGAAGCCGGCCACGAACAGGTTCACCGGCTGCTCGTACAGCTCGCGGGGGCTGGCGACCTGCTGCAGGACGCCCTTGCGCAGCACCGCCACCCGGTCGCCCAGGGTCATCGCCTCGGTCTGGTCGTGGGTGACGTAGATCGTCGTGGTGGCCAGCGAGCGCTGCATGCGGGCGATCTCGGTGCGCATCTGCCCGCGCAGCTTGGCGTCCAGGTTGCTCAGCGGCTCGTCGAAGAGGAACGCCTTGGCGTCGCGGACGATGGCCCGCCCCATGGCGACGCGCTGGCGCTGCCCACCGGAGAGGTTGGCGGGCTTGCGGTCCAGGTGCTCGCCCAGCTCCAGCATGTCCGCGGCCCGCTGCACCCGCTGGCGCACCTCGTCCTCGGGCACCTTGCTGTGGTTGAGCTTGAGGGGGAACTCGATGTTCTCCCGCACGGTCAGGTGCGGGTAGAGCGCGTAGTTCTGGAACACCATGGCCAGGTCGCGGTCGCGCGGGGCCAGGTCGTTGACCCGCTTGCCGTCGATGAGGAGGTCGCCGTCGGTGATGTCCTCCAGGCCCACGACCATGCGCAGCAGGGTGGACTTCCCGCAGCCGGACGGACCCACGAGGATGACGAACTCGCCGTCGGCGATGTCCAGGCTGACGTCGTTCACCGCCGGGAAGCCGTCACCGTACTTCTTGACGATGTTCTTCAGCTCGATGCGTGCCACGATCAGCTCCTGTTCCTGCGGATCAGCCCTTGACGGCGCCGTTGGTGAGCCCGGCGACGATGCGCCGCTGGAACACCAGCGCCAGGAGGACGACGGGGATGGTGACGATGACGGCCGCCGCGGAGATCGCGCCGGTCGGCTGGACGAAGTAGCTGGACCCGGTGAACGAGCTCAGGGCCGCCGGCACCGGCTGGGCGTCGGAGGTCGACGTCAGGGAGATCCCGAAGACGAAGTCGTTCCAGGCGATGAAGAAGGCGATGATCGCGGTGGTGAAGACCCCGGGAGCGGCCAGCGGGACGATGACCTTGCGGAAGGCCTGCCAGCTGGTGGCGCCGTCGACCTGGGCGGCCTGCTCCATGTCCCACGGGATCTCCCGGAAGAACGCCGACATGGTCCAGATGGAGATGGGCAGGGTCAGCGCCAGGTAGGGGATGATCAGGCCGGGGATGGTGTCGTACAGGCCGATCTGCCGCCACAGGTTGAACAGGGGCGTCACCATCGTGATCACCGGGAAGACGGCCACCGCCAGGGCGCTGGTGAGGATGAGCCGCTTGCCGGGGAAGTTCAGCCGGGCGATGGCGTACGCGGCGAACATCGAGAGCACCACGGCGATGAGGGTCGCCAGCAGGCAGGTGATGACGGAGTTGCGCAGCGCCGGCAGGAACAGGTCGGAGGCGGTGCCGCTGAAGATGCCCCCGTAGTTCTCCCACGTGACGTTGGTGGGCAGGAAGCTCCGGTTGGACAGGTCGGCCTCGGACTTCAGGCTCAGCGAGACGATCCAGGCGACCGGCACGAGCGCGTACAGCACGATCAGCAGCGCCCCGATGTACCAGAGCACCTTCTCCTTGGTGGACAGCGCACCCATCAGTTCTCCCCCCTCGCTCGTGCCAGGTCCACCCTGAACACCTTGATGGCCAGGAAGCAGATCAGCAGGACGCACAGGAAGAGCAGCACGGAGACGGCCGAGCCGAGGCCGATCTCCAGCCTGCTGATCGTCTGGTTGTAGGCCAGCGACGAGACCGTCTGCGTGCCGGCGGCCCCGTTGGTCATGATGTAGACGTTGTCGAAGATGCGGAAGGCGTCCAGGGCGCGGAACAGCAGCGCCACCATGATCGACGCCTTCATGTTCGGCAGCGTCACCCGGAACAGCCGCTCGCGAGCGGTGGCCCCGTCGACCTTGGCGGCCTCGTGCATGTCCTCGGGGACCTGCGCCAGCCCCGCCAGCAGCAGCAGGGAGATGAACGGGGTGGTCTTCCAGATCTCCGAGAGGCAGATGACGGTCAGCGCCGTCCACTTGTTGGCGAACCAGTCGAAGTTCTCCGGGACCCCCGGGACCACGGCGTTCATGAACCCGGTGGTCAGGGAGAAGGCGTACTGCCAGGCGTAGGCGGAGACGACCGTGATGATCGCGTAGGGCACGAGGATCGCGGTGCGCAGGATGGGCCGCAGGAACCCCAGCACCTTGTGCATGACCATCGCCAGGGCGAAACCGAGCACGAGCTCGACGGCGACCGTCACCACGGTGATGAGCGCCGTGTTCGCCAGGGCCTCCCACCACAGCGAGTCGGTGAGGATGACGCCGTAGTTGCTCAGCCCGATGAACTCGCGGTCGTCCGGCGCGGTGAGCCGGTAGCTGAACAGCGAGTCGTAGACGGCCTGGACGATCGGGTATCCCGTGACGAGCACGAGGATGACGAAGGCCGGCCCCGCCAGGTACCAGCCCAGCCGGGCCTCCTGGCGCGAGCGGTCGGTGCCGCGACGGCGCTTGCTGCGCGGCGAGTTCGCGATCTCGACCTGCGGTGTGGTGACGGCGGTCACAGCAACCTCTCCCCCCTCAGGACCTCCAGGACGAACTGCTCGGAGATCTGCGGAGTCGCGTCGCTGACCGCGGACACCGGCTGCCAGGTGTACTGGATGCCGGTGCTGACCTCGTTGTAGTACGCCGTCTGCGGCCGCGGTGCGGCCATCTGCAGGGACTCGCGGATGACGTCGGCCATCGGGTACGCCTCGCGCACCTCGGGCAGGTCGTACACCTCCAGGGCGGCGGCCGGGTTGCCGTCGCTGATCATGTAGAGGGCCTGGTTCTCCGGGGACACGATGCACTCCATCGCCGCCAGGGCCTCCTGCTGGTGCTCGCTGAAGGCGCCGACGCCGACGTTGATGCCGCCCAGCGGGGGCGCCGAGGGGTCCTCCGGGTTCACCCGCGGGTAGGTCGTCCAGGCGTAGTCCTCGAAGATCGCCGGGTCCACCGTGCCCTGCTCGGCACCCTGCTGGGCCTGGGCGTACACGAACGGCCAGTTGACCGCGAACATCAGCCCGCCCTGCTCGAACAGGTCGGCGGTGGCGGCCTCGTCGCGGTTGTCGATGCCGGGACCTGCCACGTCGGCGGCCGTGATGGCCTGCATGACGTCGGCGGCGGCCTCACCGGCCGGCGAGTCGATGCCCAGGCTGATCTCGTCCACGGGGGCGTCGGGGTTCTCGATGATCTCCCCGCCCGCCGACTCGATGAGGGCGTTGACCCAGACCGTCATGGACTCCGCGCGCGTGCCCTGCACGCCGATCGCGCTGTCCTGGGACGCGGCGGCGTCGATGATCTGCTGCCACGTCCACGTCTGCGCCTCGGCGGGGTCGAGGCCGGCGGCGCGGGCCATCGACTCGCGGTACCACAGCAGCTGGGTGTTGGCCCAGAACGGAGCCGTGACGAGCTCCCCGTCCCAGGTGGCGCCCTGCACCGCGCCCTCGGCGATGCCCTCGGTCAGCGACTGCTGCAGGTCGTCCGGGATGGGCGCCAGGAAGCCGGCCTCGGCCGCCTCGGGTACGAAGACCGGGTCCAGGCTCATGAGGTCGATGGAGGAGTCGCCCCCCGCCAGGCGCCGCATGAGCTGCTCGCGCTGGGCGGCCGCGTCGCGCGGCAGGACGGACGTCTCGATCGTGTAGGCACCGTCGGCCGCGGCGGTGCAACGTTCGGCGATGGCCGCCTGGCCACCGGCGTCGGGGTTCGTGTACCAGGTCAGGACCGGCGGCCCCGACCCGCCGCTGCCGTCTCCGCACGCGGCCAGGGAGCCGGCCAGCACGACGCCGGCGCTCACCGCCCCGACCCTGGTGCGCCACGCGCTGCCCACTGGCTCCTCCTCCGACGTCGTCGTGCGGCGGATCGCACGGCGAGCGGGTCCCGCCCGTCGTGCGTGCGGGCCCAGCGTGCACCCGTCACCGACCACCCGCACGCGGAGATCGCGCCCGCCGGACGGCGCCCGGCGGATCGTGAGCGAACCGTGATCTGCGCGACAACCCGGCCCGGGCGCCCCGGTGCGCGGCGCCGCCCTTGGCAGGATGGGCGCATGGCCACTGACGACCGCACCCGCGAGAAGAACGAGTACCGCGTCGAGCACGACACCATGGGGGAGGTCCGGGTCCCGGCGGCCGCCAAGTGGCGCGCGCAGACGCAGCGGGCCGTGGAGAACTTCCCCCTCTCGGGCACCCCGCTGGAGAGCGCGCACATCGCCGCGCTCGCGCGGATCAAGAAGGCCGCCGCGCTGGCCAACGCCGAGCTGGGCGTGCTGGAGGAGGACCTGGCGCGCGCGGTGGCGGACGCCGCCGAGGAGGTGGCGTCGGGGCGCTGGGACGCGGAGTTCCCGGTGGACGTCTTCCAGACCGGCTCGGGCACCAGCTCCAACATGAACGCCAACGAGGTGATCGCGACCCTGGCGACGGAGCGCCTGGGCCGCCCGGTCCACCCGAACGACCACGTCAACGCCTCGCAGTCCTCCAACGACGTCTTCCCCACCTCGGTGCACGTGGCCGCCACCTCCGCGGTGGTGAACGAGCTGGTGCCGGCGCTGGAGCACCTGGAGGCGTCGCTGCGCCGCAAGGCGGAGGAGTTCGCCGGCGTGGTGAAGTCCGGGCGCACGCACCTCATGGACGCCACCCCCGTCACGCTGGGCCAGGAGTTCGCCGGCTACGCCGCGCAGGTGCGCCGCGGGGTCGAGCGCGTGCGGGGCACCGTGGGCCGCGTCGCGGAGGTGCCCCTGGGCGGCACGGCCGTCGGCACGGGCATCAACACCCCGCCCGGCTTCCCGCAGCGCGTCATCGAGCTGCTGGCCGCGGACACCGGCCTGCCGCTGACGGAGGCCGAGGACCACTTCGAGGCGCAGGGCGCGCGCGACGCGCTGGTGGAGCTCTCGGGGGCGCTGCGGGTCGTGGCCGTGAGCCTGACGAAGGTCTGCAACGACCTGCGCTGGATGGGCTCGGGCCCGCGCACGGGCCTGGGTGAGCTGCGCCTGCCGGACCTGCAGCCGGGCAGCTCGATCATGCCCGGCAAGGTGAACCCGGTGGTGCCGGAGGCGGTCCTGATGGTGTGCGCGCAGGTCGTCGGCAACGACGCCGCGGTGGCGTGGGCGGGCGCCAGCGGCTCCTTCGAGCTGAACGTGCAGATCCCCGTGATGGCGCGCAACGTGCTGGAGTCCACCCGCCTGCTGGGCAACGCCTCGCGCCTGCTGGCCGACCGCACGGTCGACGGCCTGGAGGCCGACGTGGAGCAGTGCCGCCGGTACGCGGAGTCCTCCCCCTCGATCGTCACCCCCCTGAACCGGGTGATCGGGTACGAGGCGGCCGCGAAGGTCGCCAAGCACGCGGTGGCGCAGGGCACGACGGTGCGCGAGGCGGTCGTGGCGCTGGGGTACGTCGAGCGCGGTGAGGTCAGCGAGGAGCAGCTGGACGAGGCGCTGGACGTCATGTCGATGACGGCCCCGAAGGAGGCCTGAGCCGCTCCCGACCCCGAGGGCCCCGGTGCGCGCCGTGCGCACCGGGGCCCTCGCGCGTCCGCTCGGCCGCGGGCGGCGTGGAGGACGTGGGCGTGCAAGAACCTCCGGTAAGCGCTTGCTCCCCTGATTCGTTTCAACCTATGGTGGCGCGGTCAGCAGGACCCCGATCGGCGTTGATCGCGAGGTGGAGACGGTGAGCAGCACGAGGACGGCGGCCCCCGCGCAGGGCTGGGCGGTCAAGGCCCACGACGCCTGCGACACCCTCGTGTGGCTCGCCGGCGTCCACGCCCTGTGGGTCCTCGGCACCCTCGCCGGCGGCGTGGTCCTGGGCCTGGCCCCGGCCGGCGTCGCCGCGGCAGCCGTCAGCCGCCGCCGGCTGCGGGGCGAGACCGCGGGCACCGCCGCCTGCTTCGTGCGCACCTGGCGGGCGGAGTTCACTCGCGCCAACGTCGCCCTCCTGCCGGCCGTGCTCGCCGGTGCGCTGCTGCTGGCGAACCAGCGGGTGTTCTCCGCCCGCACCGGCGCCGTCGCCGAGCTGGTCACCGCCGCCACGGTGCTGGCCGGGCTGGTGCTGGCGGTCGTGGTCCTGGTGGCCGTACCCCTGTACGTGCACTACGAGCTCCCGCTGCAGCGCTACCTGCCCACCGCCGCCGCGTTCGTCCTGTCCAACCCCGCGGCCGTCCTGCCCGCCGTGCTGGGCGCCGCCGCGGTCGTCGTGGCGACGACCGCCCTGCCGGGCCTGGCCCTGTTCCTCAGCGCCGCCGCCCTCGTGCACGTCACCACCGCCGCCTGCGTCGGCGCCTTCGAGCGCAACGACGAGCGGGTCGCCGCCCGGCAGCCCGTCGGCTGAACCCCACCCCCAGCACCACCCCGTACCGCCGGCGCCGCCGGCTGCACCCGACGAAGGAGTCACCGTGCCCAGGACCCCCCGCACCCTCGCCGCCGCCGCGGCTCTCGCCGCCGCCTCGCTGGTCGTGACGGCGTGCTCCTCGTCCGACGCCTCGGAGGGCGGCGAGGAGCTGAGCACCGTCTCGATCCAGGCCCCCTTCCTCGGCGCCGCACCGCCGCAGCAGGGCAGCGAGATCGAGAAGCGGCTCGAGGAGATGACCGGCAAGCAGATCGAGGTCACCTGGGTGCCGAACTCCTCCTACGAGGACAAGACGAACGTCACCCTCGCCGGCGACCAGGTCCCCACGGTCATGGTCATCCAGGGCAAGACCCCCGGGTTCGTGAAGAACGCCGAGGCCGGCGCCTTCTGGGACCTGACCGACGTCCTGGCGGACTACCCGAACCTCACCACGGAGAACCCGGAGGTGCAGGAGGCCGCCAGCGTCAACGGCACCGTGTACGGGATCTACCGGGCGCGCGACGTGATGCGCGCCAGCGTCATCGTCCGCAAGGACTGGCTGAACAACCTGGGTCTGCAGATGCCGAGGACCACCGAGGACCTGGCGAACGTTGCCCGCGCCTTCACCGAGGACGACCCAGACGGCAACGGCGTCGACGACACCTCCGGGCTGATCGTGCCCAAGTGGCCCGGCGGCATCAACAGCAACAGTCCCTGGGACGTCATGGCGACGTGGTTCGGCGCAGGCAACGGGTGGACCGAGCGCGACGGCGAGCTGGTGCCGAACTTCACCACCGACGAGTGGCTGCAGGCCGTGGACTACGAGAAGAGCCTCATCGACAACGGCTGGGTCAACCCCGACTACGCGACCCTCGACTCCGCCTCCTGGAACGAGCCGTTCTTCCAGGGCAAGGGCGGCATCATCATCGACGTCCACTCCCGCGCCGAGCAGATCCGCAAGCTGTTCAAGCAGCAGGACCCGAACACGTTCCAGGACTACGTGGACTCCACCGGCAACCTCGTCGGCCCCGACGGCGAGCTGCACGCGCACCCCACCACCGGCTACAGCGGCTTCCTGGTCATCCCGAAGTCCCAGGTGCGCACCGAGGAGCAGCTGCACGACGTGCTGCAGTTCCTCGACACGATGGCCTCGAAGGACGCGCAGGTCCTGGAGAACAACGGCATCGAGGGCGTGAACTTCACCGTCGTCGACGGCAAGGCGCAGGCCGTCGACACCCCCGAGGCGCAGGCGCTGACGGAGGAGGTGGCCAGCTGGGCACAGCTGGGCACCAACGTCGCCGGGTACGTCGCCTACCAGCCGAAGATGGCGACCGAGTACGAGCAGGCCGAGTACGACGAGCGCCGGGCCATCGAGAAGGCCGACATGGAGGACGCCGTCTTCGACGAGGCCGCCCCCTACGTCTCGCAGACCTACGTCCTCAAGGGCGCGCAGCTGGACAACATCGTCTCCGACGCCCGCCTGCAGTACCTGGCCGGGCAGATCGACAAGGCCGCCCTGCTGGACGCGATCGAGCGCTGGCGCAGCAGCGGTGGTGAGCAGATCATCGCCGAGATCAACGAGCTGGCCCAGGGCAACTCGTGACGGCGATCCAGCCGCCCCCCACCAGGGGGGTCCGCGAGGCGGTCGGGGTCCCCGGTCCCGACCCCTCGCGGCGGGTGGGAGCCCGGGTCCGCCGGAACTCCTGGCTGTACCTGCTGCTCCTGCCGGGTGTCGCGTACTTCCTGGTGTTCCGCTACGCCCCGATGGGCGGTGCGGTCATCGCCTTCAAGGACTACGTGCCGTTCCTCGGCATCGCGGACAGCCCGTGGGTCGGCCTGGCGCACTTCCAGGACTTCTTCACCAACCCGGACTTCCCACGGCTGCTGGTCAACACGCTGGTCCTGGCGCTGCTCAACCTCTGCGTGGCGTTCCCGCTGACGATCGTGCTGGCCCTGCTGCTCAACGAGCTGCGGCTGACCCTGCTCAAGCGCACGGTGCAGACGCTCGTCTACATCCCGCACTTCCTGTCCTGGACGGTCGTCGCGTCGTTGACGTACCTGCTGCTGTCGGTCGAGGCCGGCCCGCTGCTGCAGCTGGTCCAGTCGGTGACCGGGTCGGACGTCACCCCGCTGACCGACCCGGGCTGGTTCCGGTCGATCATCGTCGCCCAGGAGGTCTGGAAGAACACCGGCTGGGGCACGATCATCTTCCTGGCCGCTCTGGCCACGGTCGACCAGGAGCAGTACGAGGCCGCGATCGTCGACGGCGCGGGGCGCTTCCAGCGGGTCTGGCACGTCACGCTCCCCTCGATCCGCGGCACGATCGTCATCATGCTGGTGCTGGCCATCGGGCAGATCCTCAACACCGGGTTCGAGCAGATCTACCTCATGACCAACGCGCTGAACCGCAGCGTCGCCGACGTCTTCGACACCTACGTCTACTTCGTCGGCATCACGCAGGGCGCCTACAGCTACTCCACCGCCGTCGGGCTGTTCAAGGCCATCGTCGGAGTGGTGCTCGTGCTCGGCGCCGACCGCATCGCCAAGAAGCTCGACGGATCGGGGATCTTCTGATGGCCCGTGAGCGCTACCGCTTCAACACCCCGGCAGGCCGCGCGTTCGACGTCGCGAACGTCGTCGTGCTCACCGTCATCGGCCTCGTCGCGGTCCTGCCGTTCCTGTACGTGATGGCCGGTTCGTTCGCGACGGAGGCGGAACTGTCGCGCCGGGCGTTCTTCGTGTGGCCCGAGGAGTGGACGCTGGAGTCCTACCGCTCCATCCTCTCCTCCCCCGCGTTCGTGCGCGCCATGGTCACCACGATCCTCGTGACCCTGGTGGGCACCGCGATCCAGCTCCTGCTCACGGTGACGATGGCCTATCCGCTGTCGAAGAAGACCCTGCCCGGGCGCAACCTCGTGCTGGGCATGGTGGTCGTCACCCTGGTCTTCTCCGCCGGCATGATCCCCACGTTCCTCATCGTGCGCGAGCTGGGACTGCTGAACACCTACTGGGCACTGGTGCTGCCCATGGCGATCAACCCGTTCAGCCTCATCATCATCAAGAACTTCTTCCAGGCGATGCCGCCGGAGCTGGAGGAGTCCGCCCGCATCGACGGCGCCACAGACGTCGGCGTGCTGTGGCGCATCGTTCTGCCGCTGTCCAAGCCCGTCCTGGCGACGTTCACCCTGTTCTACGCGGTGGGCATCTGGAACGACTTCATGTCGCCGCTGCTGTACCTGAACGACCCGGACATGTGGACGCTGCAGGTCTTCCTGCGGCAGGTGACGGCCGGCGCCGAGATGGTCGCCGGTGAGGTCGACCCGAACTACGTCCCACCGGAGCAGGGCATGAAGCTGGCCGTCATCGCGGTGGCGACACTGCCGGTGCTGCTGTTCTACCCGCTGCTGCAGAAGCACTTCGCCAAGGGCATGCTCATCGGCTCGGTGAAGGGGTGAGCGGGGTCTCCGAGCGCCCGCTGCGGGTGCACCTGGCGGGCGACTCCACTGTCGCGGCCTGCCCGGCCGGGGAGGAGCCGATGTCGGGGTGGGGTGCGCACCTGGGCCAGGTGTCCGGCTGGGCGGTGCGCAACCTCGCCGTGGGCGGCGCCAGCACCGCGTCCTTCCGCGAGGAGGGGCGCTGGGCGGACCTGCTGTCGCGCACCGCCGAGGGCGACGTGGTGCTGGTGCAGTTCGGTCACAACGACCAGAAGCGGCCCGGGGAGCTGGACGCCCACGGCGGGTACAGCGCGAACCTCGCGGCGTTCGTCGCCGAGGCCCGCGACGCCGGGGCCCGGCCGGTGCTGTGCACGTCCGTGGCGCGGCGCCGGTTCACGGGCACCGTGCTCGAGCCGACGCTGGGCGAGTACCCCGCCGCGGTGCGCGAGCTGGCCGCCCGCGAGGCGGTGCCGCTGGTGGACCTGGAGGTCTTCACCTCCTGGTGGTACGACCAGCTGGGCCCGCAGCGCTCGAGGAGGTTGTTCGTGCACCTGGCCCCCGGCGAGCACCCCTGCTGGCCCGGCGGGCTGGCCGACGACACGCACTTCAGCCACCGCGGCGCCCGCGGCGTCGCGGCGTACGTCGCCCGGTCGCTGCCCGCCGTCCTCGACGCGAAGGGATCGTGAGCACCACGACCACCACGACCACCACGACCACCGCGGCCGCCGACACGGCGTACCGCAACCCGCTGCGCAGCGCGGGCGACCTGGCCGGCTGGGTCGGTGAGGGCCCCGTCGTCACCGAGCCGGGCCCGGACGGCACCGTCCTGGCCAGCTCGGCGACCGACCCCGACGCCGACTCCTCTCACTTCACCCTCTGGTGCCCGCGGGTGTTCGGCGACTCGGTGCGCGTGAGCGTGGGGTTCACCCCGCTGTCGGGCGAGGGGCTGGCGATGCTGTTCGTCGGTGCGGCCGGCACGGGTGGGCAGGACCTCTTCTCCCCCGACCTCGCCGTACGCAGCGGGCTCTACCCGCAGTACCACTCCTCGGACGTGCGGGCCCTGCACGTGTCGTTCTACCGGCGCAAGTGGGCGAGCGAACGGCGGTTCCTGACCTGCAACCTGCGCAAGGCCCCGGGGTTCCACCTCGTCGCCCAGGGGGCGGACCCGCTGCCCCCGCACGAGGACGCGGACGGCCCGTACCGGCTCCAGCTGGTCAAGGACGGCCCGCACGTGAGCTTCTCGATCGACGGGCTGGAGCTGCTGCGCTGGACCGACGACGGGTCCACCGGTCCCGCCGTCGGCGGCGGCCGCGTCGGGTTCCGGCAGATGGCGCCCCTGCGGGCGCGGTGGAGCGACCTGGAGGTGGAGCAGGCGTGAGCCTGGACGAGGTGACCACGACGACCCCGGACGGCCCGGTGGGGGGCGCGGCGGTGCACGAGGTGCCGCTGCGCTGGATCGACGACGAGGCGCCACCCGCGCTGCCGGGCGGGGCGACGCTGGGCGTCCCGCTGCCGCGGGGCCTGGTGACCGGAACCGAGGGCCTGCGCGTCGTGGACACCGCCGGGACCGGGGTGCCGGCGCAGTTCTGGCCCTTGGCGACCTGGCCGGACGGCAGCACGAAGTGGACCGGCGTGGCCCTGCCCGCCACGACGGCCCCCTCCCCCGGTTACCGGGTGCTCGTCGCTCCCGGTACCGCGAACCCCCTGGACGAGGCGGGCGCACCCCAGGTGCGGGTGGCCGAGGACGGCGAGCGCGTCGTCGTCGACGCCGGCGGCCTCGTGCTGCGGGTCGCCCGCCGCGGCCCGGCGCTGTTCGAGGCGCTGGAGCTGGACGGCACCGCCGTCGCCACCGGTGCCCGGTTGGTCAGCGAGCTGGCGGCCGACCCGGCCGGGCGCGAGCGCACCGCGTTCGCCGGCGCCGTGGAGGAGGTCGTCGTCGAGCAGCGCGGCCCGGTCCGCGCGGTCCTGCGGCTGCGCGGGCACCACCGCGGTACCGCCCCGGGCGGGGACGAGCGCTCCTGGCTGCCGTTCACGGTGCGGCTGGTCGTGGCCGCCGGCGGCCGCAGCGTCGGGGTGGTGCACTCCTTCGTCTTCGACGGCGACGGCCGGCGCGACTTCCTCGCCGCCCTGGGCGTGCGCGTCGACGTGCCGCTGCGCGCGGCGCCGCACGACCGCCACGTGCGGTTCGCCGGTGCCGACGGTGGCGTCTTCCGCGAGGCGGTGCGCGGCGTCACGGGGTTGCGCCGCGACCCCGGGGAGCAGGTGCGTGCCGCGCAGCTGGCAGGACGTGCCACACCGCCGGTGGAGACGTGGGCAGCGCCGGTGCCGCAGCTGCTGCACCACGTGCCGGCGTGGTCGCAGTACCGGCTGCGCCAGCGCACCGCGGACGGCTTCGCGATCGCCAAGCGCCTCGGCCCGGGGCTGGGGTGGGTGGACGCGGCCGCGGGCACGCGGGCGGCGGGGTACGTCGGCGTCGGCGACCCCGGCGGGGCGCTGTCGGTGGCGGTGGCGGACTTCTGGCAGTCGCACCCCTGCGGTCTGGACGTCACCGGTGCCGCGGGGCGGGCCGGGGAGGACTCGGCGACGGTGACGGCGTGGCTGTGGGCGCCGGACGCTCCGCCGATGGACCTGCGCCCCTACAACGACGGCGCCTCCACCCCGGACCACGCCTCGCAGCTGGAGGCGCTGGAGATCACCTACGAGGACTTCGAGGAGGGCTTCGCCGACGCCCACGGCACGGGGCGCACCTCGGAGCTGACGCTCACCGCGCACCCGGGCACCCCGGCAGTGCAGGAGGTGGCCGAGGCGGTGCGCGCGCTGGCCGCTCCCCTGCAGCTGGCGGCGACGCCGCAGGCGCTGCACGCGGCGCGCGTGTTCGGCGACTGGGCGCCGGTGGACCGCTCGACGCCGGCGCGCGCCGCGCTGGAGGACCGGCTGGAGTTCCTGCTGGACTTCTACCGCGACCAGGTGGAGCAGCGGCGCTGGTACGGGTTCTGGCACCACGGCGACGTCATGCACGCCTACGACGCCGACCGGCACGTGTGGCGCTACGACGTGGGCGGTTACGCGTGGGACAACTCCGAGCTGTCCCCGGACCTGTGGTTGTGGACGAGCTTCCTGCGCACCGGCCGGGCTGACGTGTTCCGGATGGCGCGCGCGATGACCCGGCACACCGGGGACGTGGACGTGTACCACCTGGGGCGGTGGGCGGGGCTGGGCTCGCGGCACAACGTGCAGCACTTCGGGTGCAGCGCCAAGCAGCTGCGCATCTCCAACCCGGCGTACCGGCGGTTCCTGCACTTCCTGACGGCCGACGAGCACACCGGGGACCTGATGGCGGAGCTGGTGGACTCCGACGCCACGTTCCTGGCACTGGACCCCACCCGCAAGGTGCGCGAGGACGCGGCGACGTACGTGCCGCGGCGCGAGGCGCTGGCGGTCGGGCTGGGCACCGACTGGGGGTCGCTGGCGGCCACCTGGCTGGCGGACTGGGAGCGCACCGGCTCGCCGCGCTCGCGCGAGCGCCTGCTGGGCACGATGGCCGACATCGGGGCGCTGCCGCAGGGGTTCCTGACCGGGGAGGCGCTGTACGACCTGGACACCGGGCGCTTCGACACCACCCGGGACCGGATCGCGGTCTCCCACCTGTCGGCGGTGTTCGGCCTGGTGGAGATCGCCAGCGAGCTGGTGGACCTGACGGCCGGCACGGACGTGGGGGCGGCGTTCGAGGCGGCGTGGTTGCGCTACTGCCGGTTGTTCAACGCCCCGGCCGAGGAGCAGGCGGCCGAGGTGGGTGCGCCGCTGTCGGGAACGCACCTGGAGCAGGCGCACAGCCGGCTGACGGCGTACGCGGCGGCCCGCACGGGCGATGCGGCGCTGGCGCGGCGGGCGTGGGAGGAGTTCGAGCGCGGCGGGGAGTTCCTCACCGCGGAGGCGTTCGCGGCGCGGCGGCTGGAGCCGCCGGAGGTGCTGAACGCCGTGGACGAGGCGCGCACGCTGTCGACGAACGACGCGGCGCAGTTCTCGCTGGCGGCGATCCAGAACCTGGCGCTGGTCGGGGACGCCCTGGGCTGAGCCCCGGACGCGCGGAGGGGGGAACACCCCCAGGGGGGGGG
>NZ_JBBBEM010000077.1:0-12560 GCF_037154035.1 Kineococcus sp. G2
GGTGCTGAACGCCGTGGACGAGGCGCGCACGCTGTCGACGAACGACGCGGCGCAGTTCTCGCTGGCGGCGATCCAGAACCTGGCGCTGGTCGGGGACGCCCTGGGCTGAGCCCCGGACGCGCGGAGGGCGCCCACCCCGTGCGGGGTGGGCGCCCTCCGTGCTGGTGAGCGGGACGCGTCAGCGCGAGTAGTACTCGACGACGAGCTGCTCGTCGCAGGTCACCGGGATCTGCTCGCGCACGGGCAGGGCCTGCACGCGGGCGGTGAGGTCCTGGCGGGCGACGTCCAGCCAGCCGGGGATCTCGTTGTCGCTCCAGCCGCCCTCGGCGGCCACGATGAACGGGGTCTTCGCCTTGCTGCGGGCGGCGACCGAGATCACCTGGCCGGGCTGCAGGCGGTAGGACGGGCGGTCCACGCGACGGCCGTCGACGTCGATGTGGCGGTGCACGACCATCTGGCGGGCCTGGTAGATGGTGCGGGCGAAGCCGGCGCGCCACACGACCGCGTCGAGGCGGGTCTCCAGGAGCTGGACGAGGTTCTGGCCCGTCTTGCCCGGCTTGCGCTTGGCGAGGTCGTAGGCGCGGCGCAGCTGCGTCTCGCTGACGTCGTACTGGTAGCGCAGGCGCTGCTTCTCGCGCAGCTGCGTGGCGTAGTCCGACGCCTTCTTCTGCTTGCGGCCGTGCATGCCCGGCGGGTACGGGCGGCGGTCCATGTAGCGGGCGGCCTTCGGGGTGAGGGCCACCCCCAGGGCGCGGCTGATGCGCACCTTGGGACGCGCGTTGTTCATTCGTCCTCCTGATCGTAAGGTAAGCCTGACCTCAGTCGAGCGGACTCGACGCGGCTGTTGCCGGAGGGTCAGGACGATCGCGCTCCGAGGAGGCACACGTGACCAGGTGGACCACGGCACCGGGCGAGCATTCGGAGCGCACCGGCTCCAACTCTACGGCCTCGGAGCAGGTGCCCCCGACACCGCCCCCGCTCCCCGCGCGCACCACCCCGGCGCAGTGGGCCCGGACGCTGGCCCAGGGCACCGTGCCGGGGACCCTGCACCTGCCGCGCACCGGCGCGGGCGGCGCCTGCCCGCACCACGGCCCGGCGGCGCACCGGGACGGCGGTCACGACGGGCTCGGCGGGCGCGGCGGGCGCACGGAGCAGCACCGCGTGCGGCACCTGACGGACGCCGCCGGCGGGCTGCTGCTGCTGGTGGGCACCGACGAGCCGCTGCACGAGCGGCTGCGGGAGCTGAGCACCGAGGCGGCCGCGGCGCCCGGCGCGGGCGGGGTCCCGGTGGTGCTGGACGTGCTGGACGTGCCGCCCGGGCAGGCCGCGCTCCCGCGCGCCCGGCTGTGCGCGACGGGGTGGGCGCAGGCCCTCGACGTCCGCGCGCAGCGGCGGGCGGCGCAGGCCGTCGCCGCGGTGAACCCGCTGGGCGCGCTGCTGGACGTGGGCAGCACCCGCGCCCTGTGGCGCCTCGAGGTCGGCGAGGTGCGCGTGACCACCGCCGAGGGCGTGCACCTGCTGGACGAGGACGCCGTGGCGGTGGCGACCGCCGACCCCTTCTACGCCGACGAGGACGGCGCCGTGGTCCACCTGGAGACCGAGCACCGCGACGCGCTGGTCGGCTGGGTCCTGCGGGAACTGCCCCCCGAGGAGGCCGTGCGCACCCGCGAGGTCGCCGTCGTCGGCCTGGACCGGTACGGCCTCGACGTGCTCGTCACCACCGGCACGGGCACCCGGGTGCTGCGCGCGTCCTACGCCCGGCCGGCGGCCGGGCCGCACGAGCTGCGCGCGGCGCTGTGCTCGGCGCTGGGCTGCCCCTGCGGGGGCCTGGAGGTCTGACCGGCCGCCCGGGGGAACGGGCGGCCGGGACCCCGGCTCAGTACCAGTTGTGCGACTGCGAGTGCGACCACGCCGCGCACGGCGTGCCGTAGCTGCGGGAGATGTAGTCCAGCCCCCACGCGATCTGGGTGACCGGGTTGGTCTCCCAGTCGGCGCCCGCGGTGGCCATCTTGCTGCCGGGCAGGGACTGCGGGATGCCGTACGCGCTGGAGGTGGGGTTGTCGGCGTTCCACTTCCAGCCGCTCTCCTTGGTCCACAGCGAGTCCAGGCAGGAGAACTGCCCCTCGCCCCAGCCGCGCTCGGCGGCCATCTGCCGCGCGATCGGCTTCGGGTCGCGCTGGGCGCTGCGGGTGGCCTCGGCCTCGGCCGCCAGGCGGGCCTCCTCGGCCAGGCGGGCGGCCTCGGCCTCGGCGGCCCGGCGGGCCTCCTCGGCGGCCAGGCGCTCGGCCTCCACGCGGGCGTCGGCGGCGGCGCGCAGGTCGCGGGCGTCGAACCAGGCGGCGGAGCGGGCGCTGCGCAGCTCGGCGCTGACGGCGGCGAGGACGTGGTCGGGCACGGCCGCCTCCGCCTCGGGCGCGGGGCCGCCGGTCAGGACCGCGCCGCCGAGGACGACGGCGCTGACGGCGAGGGCACCGGGGGCGGCGAAGCGCCAGAGGCGCGCACCGCGGGCGCGGGCGGTCGGGCTGCCCTGCGAGGGCTTCCGCGAGGGGTCCTGCGGGGAGTGGTGCTGGGCGGTCGTCGGCAAGCCGGGCCTTCCCTCGGTCGCCGGCCCACGCCCGGTCGATTCGTCTCCACCCCGCCGGCGGGCTGCCGTCGCCCTCCTCGCGGGAGGGCGGCGACCGTGGGGCCCGGGCGGCACCGCGGCGGGCCGCGGGTGCGGCGGGCCGGCGCTCGGCGCACCGCCCGGTGGGTGCCGGGCAGCAGCGGCGGGGTGCTGTCTGACGAGGAACGGTGCCCCGGCACGCGCCGGTGAGGCAAACGGCGATCATCGAGTTCGTCACCCTGGAGCGACGAAGCGTCAACGGTCTGTCGACTTTTGTGGCGCTTCTCACGCCCGTAGCGCGAGGACGACGTGTTTGGGGCGGCCGGGGAACGGAGAAGGAGCCCCCCGGCCGCCTCGGTGAACACTCAGGTGACTCCCGAGATCACGCTCCGAAGTCGTTGAGGAGCTCGGTCACCAGCGCCGCCACCGGCGAGCGCTCCGAGCGGGTCAGCGTCACGTGCGCGAACAGCGGGTGCCCCTTGAGCGCCTCCACCACCGCCGCCACGCCGTCGTGCCGGCCCACCCTCAGGTTGTCGCGCTGCGCCACGTCGTGCGTGAGCACCACCTTCGACCCCTGCCCGATGCGCGAGAGCACCGTCAGCAGCACGTTGCGCTCCAGCGACTGCGCCTCGTCGACGATCACGTAGGCGTCGTGCAGCGAGCGGCCGCGGATGTGCGTCAGCGGCAGCACCTCGAGCATCCCGCGGTCCACGACCTCCTCCAGGACCGCCGGAGCCACCAGCGCCTCCAGCGTGTCGAAGACCGCCTGGCCCCACGGCCCCATCTTCTCCGCCTCGGTGCCCGGCAGGTACCCCAGCTCCTGCCCGCCCACCGCGTACAGCGGCCGGAAGACCACCACCTTGCGCTGCTCGCGGCGCTCCATCACCGCCTCCAGCCCCGCGCACAGCGCCAGCGCCGACTTGCCCGTCCCCGCCCGCCCGCCGAGCGAGACGATGCTCACGGCCGCGTCCAGCAGGGCGTCCAGCGCGATGCGCTGCTCCGCCGAGCGGCCCCGCACCCCGAACGCCTCCCGGTCGCCCCTCACCAGCAGCAGCTGCTTGTCGGCGCCCACCCGCCCCAGCGCGTGCCCGCGCGGGGAGGACAGCACCACCCCGGTGTTCACCGGCAGCTCGCGCGCCTCGGCGTGCTCCAGCGAGCCGGCCTCGTACAGGGCGGAGACCTCCTCGGCCGTCGCCGTCAGCTCCGCCACACCCGTCCAGCCCGAGTCCGGGGCCAGCTCCGCGCGGTACTCGTCGGCCGCCAGGCCCACCGCGGAGGCCTTCACCCGCAGCGGCACGTCCTTGGAGACCACCGTCACGTCGTGGCCCTCGTCGGCCAGGTTGCGCGCCACCGCCAGGATGCGGGTGTCGCCGGCGGTCGCCAGCGGGCCCGTGCGCAGCGACGAGGGCAGCGAGGCGGCGTCGGTGTGGTTCAGCTCCACGCGCAGCGTGCCGCCCTCCTCCCCCACCGGGACCGGGCGGTCCAGCCGCCCGTGCCGCACCCGCAGGTCGTCCAGGCGGCGCAGCGACTCGCGGGCGAAGTACCCCAGCTCGGGGTGGTGGCGCTTGCCCTCCAGCTCGCTGACGACCACCAGCGGCAGGACGACGTCGTGCTCGGCGAAGCGGTTCAGGGCGGCGGGGTCGGACAGCAGGACGGAGGTGTCCAGCACGAACGTGCGGCGCCCCTCGCCCCCGGGGGCCGGCACGTCGGCCGACTCGTGCGGGGTGTGCGGCGCGGCGGGGGTGGAGCTGGTGACCACGGACGTCTCCCGTCTCGGGAGCCCGGGGCGCTGACGCCCGGACCCCCCTCAGCAGCGGCGGACCGGGACCTCAGGTCACCGTGCGGGTGGCCCGGGACCGGGCCCTCCCGCAGCGCTGGACAGCGCTCACCGGCGACCTCCCGGACGGGCGGCGGGCGCCACCCGTCACCCACGACGCTAGACCCGCGAGCCGCGCCCCACGGCCCGAACACGCCCGCGCACGCGCCCGAGCGGGTGACGTCTCGATGACCCCGCGGTGACGCCCCGGCGACCTCGCACGCAGCGTCACCGCGACGACGTCAGCGGGCCGGGATCGTCACGCTCCGAAGCGGCGCTCGCGGGCCGCGTACGAGCGCAGCGCGCGCAGGAAGTCGACCTTGCGGAAGTCCGGCCACAGCACCTCGCAGAAGTACAGCTCGGTGTGCGCGCTCTGCCACAGCAGGAACCCGGACAGCCGCTGCTCGCCGGAGGTGCGGATCACCAGGTCCGGGTCCGGCTGGCCCTTGGTGTACAGGTGCGCGGCGATGTGGTCCACGGTGAGCACGTCCGCCAGCTCCTCGATCGGCGTGCCCGCGGCGGCGTGCTCGCGCAGCAGCGAGCGCACCGCGTCGGCGATCTCCTGACGGCCGCCGTAGCCGATCGCCACGTTCACGACCGCGCCGGCCACGTCCGCGGTGGCCCGCTCCAGCTCCCGCAGGCGCCCCGCCGTCGCCTCCGGCAGCAGCTCCAGCGCACCCACGGGGTGGATCCGCCAGCGCCGCGCCGCGGCCAGGCGCGCCACGCAGTCCTCGACGATCTCGATGAGCGGCGCCAGCTCCGCCTGCGGCCGGAGCAGGTTGTCGGTGGACAGCAGGTAGAGGGTGACGACCTCGATGCCCTCGTCGTCGCACCAGCCCATGAACTCCACGACGCGGTCCGCGCCGGCGCGGTGGCCGTGCGCGCTGGGTGCGCCGAACGCCTTGGCCCAGCGGCGGTTGCCGTCGAGGATGATCCCGACGTGGCGCGGCAGCACGTCCGGGTCCAGCGACCGTTCCAGTCGCCGCCCGTACGCGCGGTAGAGGAGATCCCGGAGGGCCATCGGCGCTCACGGTATACCCGTGGCCCCGGGCACCAGCCCGATCACCGCACACCGAACCTACGGTCCCGTAGCGTACGGTCGGGCCATGACGGTCCTCCCCACCGCGCTGCAGGCCCCGGCGAAGCCCCGCCTGCGCGGCTGGCTGCACGCCTGCGCCTTCCCGGCCGCCGTCGCCGCCGGGGGTGCGCTCGTCGCACTGGCTCCCACGAGGGCCGCGCGGGCGGCCGCCGGGGTGTTCACCGGCACCGCCGCCCTGCTGTTCGGCACCAGCGCGGTCTACCACCGCGGGACGTGGTCGCCGCGGGCCGCCCAGGTCCTGCGGCGCCTGGACCACAGCAACATCTTCCTCGTCATCGCCGGCACCTACACCCCGCTCGCCGTGACGACGATGCCCCGGAGCGAGGCCCGCTCGCTGCTGACGCTCGTGTGGGCGGGCGCCGCGGCGGGCGTGGCCTTCCGCGTGCTCTGGCTCAGCGCCCCCCGCTGGCTCTACACGCCGGTGTACGTGGCGCTCGGCTGGGTCGCGGTGGGCCACCTGGGCGACTTCGCGCGCGGCGGCGGCCGCTCCGTGGCGGCGCTCGTCGCGGCGGGCGGGGTGCTGTACTCCGCCGGCGCGGTCGTCTACGCGCTCAAGCGCCCGAACCCGAGCCCGCGCTGGTTCGGCTTCCACGAGGTGTTCCACGCCTGCACCGTGGCGGGTTTCGCCTGCCACTCCACCGCCATCGCGATCGCGACCGCCCGGCACCGCTGAGCCCCGCGCTCCAGCCCGTGGCCGGGTCCGCGTCCGGACGCCCGGCTGCGCAGCACCCCACCCCCTCCGACCTCACCCCGCTTCCCCCTCCGCGGTGATCAAGGAAGTTGCAACTTCCTTGATCACCGCGGGTGGAGATCGGCTGCGGCACCCCGCGGGGCGGCTTGGGGCAGGCGCGCGCCCACGGCGGCGGCGAGGTCGGCGACCTCGACGGTGGGCGCGTCGCACACCTGCCCCCGGCACACGTACGCGGCGGCCCGCCCGCCGACCAGCCCCCGCTCGGCCAGCAGCGGCGGGTCGGACTCCCCCGGCACGCCGCGCGCCACCACCAGGCCCGGCGCGGTGCCGGCCAGGGCGGTCCGGTGCAGCTCGGCGGCGGCCGGGTCGCCGGGTTCGCCGAGGACGGCGACCTCGCGCGGGCCGTCGCGCAGCGCCTCCGCGACCGCCAGCCCCCACCCGGCGAACCGGGGTGCCTGCTCGGCGAGCGCCGCGACGACCCCCAGCGAGCCGACCGCGGCCTCCGTGGACCGGGCGTCCCCCGTCAGCGCCCCCAGGGACAGCAGCGCGCCCGCGGCGGCCGTCCAGCCGGAGGGGGTGGCGCCGTCGGAGGGGTCGGAGGGGCGTTCGGCGCCGGCGCGCGCGGCGTGCAGGGCGGGGTCGACGGCGTGCGCGGCGACGTCGTGGAAACCGCCGCCCTCGGCGGCGAACCCGTCCAGCACCTCCTCACCCACCTCGCGGGCCAGCGCCGCCCACCGGTGCTCCCCGGTGGCGGCGTGCAGGGCCAGCAGGCCCTCCGCGAGGTCGCCGAGGTCCTCCAGCACGGCGGCGGGCTCACCGACGACGCCGTCGCGGGAGACGCGCCGCCAGCGGCCGTCGACCCGGTGCGTGCGCGCGAGGAACCCGGCGGCGGTGCGGGCGGCGAGCAGCAGGTCGGGGCGCGCCAGGAGCGCCCCGGTCTCGGCGAGCGCCGCGATGGCCAGGCCGTTCCAGGCGAGGACGACCTTGTCGTCCCGGGTGGGCTGGGGCCGGTCGGCGCGGGCGGCGGCGAGCCGTTCGCGCACCCGCAGCCAGCGCGCGAGGTCCTCACCGTCCAGCGCGCGGGTCAGCTGCGCGGTGGAGGTGCCGTGCTCGAAGGTGCCTGCCTCGGTGACCCCGAGCAGGCCGGTGGCCCAGGGGCCGTCGTCGATGCCGAGGACCTCCACCAGGTCGCCGGGGGTCCACACGTAGGTGGCGCCCTCCACGGCGCGCACGCGGCCGTCGGGGGTGGGGACGGGGGTGTCGGCGTCGAGCGACGCCGCGAACGCACCCTCGGGGGTTCCGAGGCCGGTGACGATCCACTCGCACGCCTGCTCGGCGACGCGGCGGTGCTCGGCGTTCCCGGTGGCGCGCCAGGAGTGCAGGTAGGCGCGGGCCAGCAGCGCGTTGTCGTAGAGCATCTTCTCGAAGTGCGGGACGACCCAGGCGGCGTCCACGGCGTAGCGGGCGAAACCCCCGGCGACCTGGTCGCACATCCCGCTGCGCGCCATGGCCGTCAGGGTGCGTTCCGCCAGTCCCGCAGCGGTTCCGGAGCCGGTGCGGGCGGCGTGGCGCAGCAGGAACTCCACCACCATCGACGGCGGGAACTTCGGGGCGCCGCCGAACCCGCCGTGCTCGCGGTCCTCCTCGGCGGCCAGCGCGGCGACGGCGCGCTCGAGGGCGGCGTCGTCCGGCGGGGCGCCGCCGGAGGGGACGGTCGCGGACCCCAGGGCCTGCGCGATGCGGGCGCTGGAACCCAGCACCTCCTCGCGCCGGTTCGTCCAGGCGTCGGTGACGGCGGCGAGGACCTGCGGGAAGGAGGGCACCTGCGGGTGCGGGCGCGGCGGGAAGTACGTGCCGGCGAAGAAGATCTCCCCGTCGGGGGTGCAGAACGTCGTCATCGGCCAGCCGCCCTGCCCGGTGAGGGCGGTGGTGGCGGACATGTGGACGGCGTCGACGTCCGGGCGCTCCTCGCGGTCGACCTTCACGCACACGAAGTGCTCGTTCATCTGCGCGGCCGTGTCCGGGTCCTCGAAGGACTCGTGGGCCATGACGTGGCACCAGTGGCAGGCGGCGTACCCGGTGGAGACGAGGACGGGCACGTCGCGACGCCGGGCCTCGGCGAACGCCTCCGGGCCCCACTCCCACCAGTCGACCGGGTTGTCGCGGTGCTGCTGCAGGTACGGGCTGCGGGAGTGCTGCAGGCGGTTGGCCATGCGACCACGCTGCCACAGGTGGCGGGTGGTCACGACCGGCGAGGGCACCGGTCCCGCGCCGCCGGCGGGGAGGGGACGCCGGGACCCTCCCCGGGACGAGCGACTGACGGCGATCCCGTCCCCGGACCGCTACCGCAGCAGCACCTCGTCCACGGCGACCTCCACGTCCCACCCGGGCGGGGTGCCACGGCCCGTGATCTCCGCGGTCTGCCGGAAGGTGCTACCGGTCAGCTCGTACGTCCACAGCGTGCGCTCGTACTGCCCCAAGATCCAGTAGTGCGGCAGCCCGTGCAGGGCGTACTGGTGCATCTTGCGGATCGTGTCGTCGGTGGCGTTGGACGACAGCACCTCCACGATCAGCCGGGGCCGTCCGGTGTACCGGTTCGCGCTGACGTCGACGTCCTCGCCGACGACCATCACGTCGGGGTGCCACTCGTGGGGGCCCGGCTTCCACGCCCAGTCCGCGACCGCGAGGTGCCCGGCACCGGCGAGCAGGCTCGTCAGTCGCGTGCACGCGACCTGGTGCCGGAAGGTGGGCTGAGGAGGCACGTGCAGCTTCCCGTCGACGTACTCGCCGCGGACGCCCTCACCGAGCGCGAGGTACTCGTCCCAGGACATGGGGACGTCCCGGGCGCCCGCGTGCGTCTCCGCGCTCACGTCCCCGACGCTAGCCGACGGCTCCCCGGCCCGGTACCGCTGCGCGGCCCTGGTGCGGCAGGGTGACCGCGTGAACGACGCACCGCGACGGTTCGGGGTCCTCGGCACCGGGTACTGGGCCGAGACCTGCCACGGGGCGGCGCTGGCCGCCCACCCGGACGTGGAGCTGGTCGGTTTCGCCGGCCGCGACCCCGCGAGGGCCTCCGAGGTGGCGGGTCGGGTGGGTGGGCGGGGTTTCGCCTCCCCCGAGGAGCTGATCGGGGCCGTGGACGCGGTGACGGTCGCGCTGCCGCCGCACGTGCAGGCGCCGCTGGCCGCGCAGGCGGCGCGCGCGGGGCGGCACGTGCTGCTGGAGAAGCCGCTGGCGCTGGACCTGCCCGCCGCCGACGACGTGGTGGCGGCGGTGCGCGAGGGCGGCGTCGCCTCCCTCGTGCACACGACGTACCTGTTCCAGCCGGACGTCACCGACTGGCTGGGCCGGATGCGCGCGCTGGCCGCCGAGCACGGCCCGTGGGAGGGGGCGATCGCCCGCTGGGCGGGCACCATCGACGCCCCCGGCAACCCCTACGGGGCCTCGGCGTGGCGGCGCGAGCGCGGCGGCCTGTGGGACACCGGCCCGCACGCGCTGTCGGTGCTGCTGGAGCTGCTGCCGCCGGTGGAGCGGGTCAGCGCCGGCCGGGGCGTGCGCGACTCGGTGAACGTGGCGCTGGAGCACACCGGCGGGGCGGGCAGCGCGCTGTCGCTGACGCTGACCGCGCCGGCCGGGGCGGGCGGCTCGTTCGCCGCGGTGTGGGGGCCGGGCGGCCGGCACGACCTGCCGCGCTTCCACGGCACCGTGCAGGACGGGTTCGCCCGTGCCGTGGACCGGCTGCGGGCGGCCGCCGCCACGGGCGTGCCGGACCCGCTGGACGCCGCGCGCGGGCGGGACGCGGTGGCGGTGCTGGCGGCGGTGGAGGAGCACCTGGCGCGCCCGGCGGGTGAGCGCACCACGCCCGTGGCGCGGCGCTGAGGAGCTCAGCCCTCCCGGCCGGCGGGCCGGTCCGCGGGCGGCTCGGTGGGCCCGTCCCCGGCACCCGCCCGGGCGGCGGCCTCGGCGCGCTCCTCCGCCTCCAGCCGGGCCCGCTGGTTCACGCGCTGCACCCGCCGGGCCATGCCGCGCCCGATGAAGTACACCGCGACCGCGAGCACGAACAGGGAGACGAAGCCCCACAGGCCGGGGGTGACGAGGTCCGCGTCCACCGTGGACTCGGTGGGCACCAGGCCGTCGGCGGGAGTGCCCGTGGAGGTGCCCGTGGCGGGGGTCGGGGTGAGCGGGAGCGGGCCGCCGGCCGCGATCACGCCGTCCCCCGCTCGCGCAGGCCGGCGAACAGGTCGTCCTCGGGCAGCTCGGTGGGGACGTGGGAGACGGCCAGGTGGTAGTCCTCCGTGGGCCACAGCTCGCGCTGCAGCTCGTTCGGCACGCCGAAGAAGAACCCCTCGGGGTCGATCTGGGTGGCGTGGGCGAGCAGCGCGCGGTCGCGGGTGGCGAAGAAGTCCGCGCACTCCACGCGCGTGGTGATCTCCAGCTCGACGCGCTGCGGCGCGGCGGGGTCCTCCTGGGCCTTGCGGACGCGCTCCATCCACTCCCCGTAGGGCGACTCCAGGCCGCGGGCGAGCAGCGCCTCGTGGAAGGTCGTCATCCGCTCGAGGGAGAAGTTGGCGTGGTAGTAGAGCTTGGAGGTGCGCCACGCCTCACCGGCGAGCGGGAAGCGCCCGGGATCGGCGGCGGCGTCGAACGCGGCGCGCGAGACCCGGTGGCACATGATGTGGTCCGGGTGCGGGTAGCCGCCGGACTCGTCGTACGTCGTCATCACGTGCGGGCGGAACTCGCGCACCACGTGCACGAGGGCGTTGACGGTCAGCTCCAGCGGCTCCAGGGCGAAGCAGCCGGGCGGCAGCGGCGGCAGCGGGTCGCCCTCGGGCAGGCCGGAGTCGACGTAGCCGAGCCAGCGGTGCTGCACGCCGAGGACGCGGGCGGCCTCGGCCATCTCCCGCCGGCGGTACTCGGCCATGTCGCGCAGCATGCGCGCGTCGCCCTGCAGGCGCGGGTTGAGCACGTCGCCGCGCTCACCGCCGGTGCACGAGACGACGAGCACCTCCACGCCCTCGGCCGCGTAGCGCGCCATCGACGCGGCGCCCTTGCTCGACTCGTCGTCCGGGTGGGCGTGCACGGCCATCAGCCGCAGCGTCTCCGCCACTGGCGCTCCTCCTCCACTTCCCCGCGTCGCTCCCCCGCCCGCGGCGGGTGCGACCATCGGTGCACATCCTCGCCCACCGCGCCGACAGACCGGGACACCCCCCTCGGGGAGGTCCCCCGCACCCCGGGAGCACCACGTGCCCAGCGACACCACCGACGACCTGCTCGCCGCGCGCTACGGACGCCGCCCGCGACCGCAGCGGCCGTGGTACCGCCGGCCCCTGCCGCTGGCCGCGGCCGTCGTGGGCGCGCTGCTGGTCCTGGCGTACGGCGCGTGGGTGGCGGTGTGGCACACGCAGGGGCCGGCCACCAGCGTGATCGGGTACGACGTCCTGGGCGAGCACGCCGTCGAGCTGCGCTTCTCGGTCGCCCGCGAGCCGGGCACGGCCGTGCAGTGCACCGTGCACGCCCTCGACGCCTCGTCCTCAGAGGTGGGGCTGCTGCAGGTGGACGTGCCCGCCAGCACCGAGCGGGAGGTCCAGCGCACGGTGGAGATCCGCACCACGTCCCGCGCGGCGACGGCGCTGGTGGAGTCCTGCGCGCAGGTGGGGGGCTGACCGGCCGCCCGCGCGGAGCGGTGGAGGGCCGGGCGGTAGCGGGCTAACGTTGTCCCTTCGAGTCGCTCGCCCCCCGTCGCGGGGCCGGGCGACTCGGTGCTTGAGGGCGGGCAGCAGGTCCCGCCCGGAGGAGCCCGACGAGGAGTGATCGTGAGCGAGACGACCAGCGGCGGCGTCACCTGGCTGACCCAGGACGCCTACGACCGGCTGAAGGCCGAGTACGAGCACCTGTCCGGACCGGGCCGCACCGAGCTCGCCAAGCGCATCGAGCAGGCCCGCGAGGAGGGCGACCTCAAGGAGAACGCCGGGTACCACGCCGCCAAGGAGGAGCAGGGCAAGCAGGAGCTGCGCATCCGGCAGCTGCGCCGGCTCCTGGAGACCGCCCAGGTGGGCGAGGCGGCCCCCTCGGCCAACGGCGAGGTCACGCTGGGCTCGGTGGTGACGGTGGAGCTGGCGGGCGACGAGATGCGCTTCCTGCTGGGCAGCCGGGAGGTCGGCGACGCCGGCGGCCTGGACGTCTACAGCGAGCGGTCCCCGCTGGGTGCGGCCGTGCTGGGCCGCCGGCCGGGCGACGAGGTGACCTACACCGCCCCCAACGGCCGGGACGTCCCGGTGAAGGTGCTGAAGGTGGAGCCCTTCACCGGCTGAGCACCGCTCCCGGCGCGACGGCGCCCCGGCACCCGCGGGTG
>NZ_JBBBEM010000078.1:0-43215 GCF_037154035.1 Kineococcus sp. G2
GGTCGCCGGGATCGAGGAGTCCGACGCGCCCCTGGCCCCCGAGCGCCCCGCCCCCAACGACGGCACCGAGCACCGGGACGGCCGCGAGCCGCGCGTGCGGCGCTGACCCCCGGCACGGGCGCGCCCCGGCACCCGCGGGTGCCGGGGCGCGCCCGTGCCGGGGGTCAGCGCCGCACGCGCGGCTCGCGGCCGTCCCGGTGCTCGGTGCCGTCGTTGGGGGCGGGGCGCTCGGGGGCCAGGGGCGCGTCGGACTCCTCGATCCCGGCGACCTCCTCCGTGCGCCGGCCGCCGCGGGCCAGGGCGCTGACACCGGTGTTGAGCACCGCCACCAGCGGCACCGCGAACAGCGCGCCGACGATGCCGAGGACGGTCGCGCCGGCCGCGACGGCGAGGATGACGGCCAGCGGGTGCACCGCCACGGCGCGGCCCATGAGGAACGGCTGCAGCACGTGGCTCTCGAGCTGCTGCACGGCCACGACGACCCCGAGCATGATCAGCGCGGTGACGGGGCCCTGCGCGACGAGCGCGACGAGGACCGCCACGGCCCCCGACAGCAGGGCGCCGACGATGGGGATGAACGCGCCGAGGAACACCAGCAGGCCCAGCGGCACCGCCAGCGGCACCTGCAGGACCGCCGCCCCGATCGCGACGCCCGCGCCGTCGGCGAGCGCCACGACGATCGTGGCGCGCATGTAGTGCGTGAGCGTGACCCAGGACTGGCGGGCGGCGCCGTCGAGACGCTCGCGCGCCGGCGGCGGGAACAGGCGCAGCAGCCACGACCACAGGCGCCGGCCCTCCAGCAGGTAGAAGAACGTCGCGAACAGGGCGATGAACAGGCCCGCGACGACGTGCCCGGCGGTGGTGACGACGCCGGTGGCGCCGGAGACGATGGTGTCGCGGTTGGCGGCCAGCGCGTCCTGGGCCTGGTCCACGTAGCCGGACAGGGCCGCGGAGGACACCTGCAGCGGCCCGGTGGCCAGCCACTCCTCGACCTCGTCGATGCCCCGGCTGGCGGAGTCGGACAGGTCCGCGAAGCCCTCGGCGGCCCGGGTGCCGATGAGGGTGACGAGCCCGGCCACGAGGGCCAGCGCCAGCAGCATCGTCAGCGCGGTCGCCAGCGCCCGCGGCACCCCGCGGGCGTGCCCCCACGCCACGAGGGGGTTGAGCAGCGCGGCGATCAGCAGCGCGACGAGGACGGGGATGAGCACCGTGGAGACGTAGCTGAGCCCGTACGCGAGGACGACCACGGCCGCGGTGATCGCCACCAGGCGCCAGGACCACTCGGCGGCGGTGCGCAGGGCGGGACTGACGTAGGGGTGGTGGGGGCGCGGGTGCAGCGCGTCGGCGGGTTCCGGGTCGCTGCCCGGCTGCGGTGCGGGGTCGGTGCGCTGCTCCACGCGCGGGTCCGCCGGGGCGGCGGTGCGGTCGTGGCTGCGGGACTGCGGCATGCGGCCCATCGTGCTGGTCGTGCTCGCCGGTGGCTCGCCGAGCCGGCGGGAGCGCGGTGCGGGCGCGCGGGGACGGGCACGCGGGGACGGGCACCGCGAGGGGGTGTGGGCCCGGCGGAACGGACGTAGGTTCGGCGGGTGAGCAACCGGGACTCCACCGCGACGGCCACCACCCTCCCCCTCGAACCCCCCGCGCACCTGCCGCGCACGCTCGGTGAGCTGCGCGCTTCCGGCCACGAGCACGTCGGCGTCAAGGAGGAGCTGCGCCGCAACCTGCTGGCCCGGATGCGCGCCGGTGAGGACCGCTTCCCCGGCGTGCTCGGCTACGAGGACACCGTCGCCCCGGAGCTGGAGCGGGCGCTGCTGGCCGGGCACGACGTGGTGCTGCTGGGTGAGCGCGGCCAGGGCAAGACGCGGCTGCTGCGCTCGCTGGTGGGCCTGCTGGACGAGTGGACGCCCGTGATCGAGGGCAGCGAGCTGAACGAGCACCCGTACGCGCCGCTGACGCCCGCCTCGCGCCGGCGGGTGCGCGAGGAGGGCGAGGCGCTGCCGGTGGCGTGGCTGCACCGCTCGCTGCGCTACGGCGAGAAGCTCGCCACCCCGGACACCTCCGTGGGCGACCTCATCGGCGACGTGGACCCGGTGAAGGTGGCCGAGGGCCGCCCCCTGGGCGACCCGGAGACCATCCACTTCGGCCTGGTGCCGCGCACCAACCGCGGCATCTTCGCGATCAACGAGCTGCCGGACCTGGCCGAGCGCATCCAGGTGTCGCTGCTGAACGTGCTGGAGGAGCGCGACATCCAGGTGCGCGGCTACCAGCTGCGCCTGCCGCTGGACCTGCTGCTGGTGGCCAGCGCGAACCCGGAGGACTACACCAACCGCGGGCGGATCATCACGCCGCTGAAGGACCGCTTCGGCGCGGAGGTGCGCACCCACTACCCGCTCGAGGTGGAGCTGGAGGTGGACCTGGTGCGCCAGGAGGCGCGGACGGTCGCGGAGGTGCCCGACCACCTGCTGGAGGTGCTGGCCCGCTTCACGCGGGCGGTGCGCGAGTCGCCGGCGGTGGACCCGGCGTCGGGCGTCTCGGCGCGCTTCTCCATCGCGGCGGCCGAGACGGTCGCCGCGGCGGCGCTGCGCCGGGCGGCCCTGGCCGGTGAGGACGGCGGGCCGGTGGCGCGGGTGGGCGACCTGCACACGGTGGTGAGCGTGCTGGGCGGCAAGGTGGAGTTCGAGCAGGGCGAGGAGGGCCGCGAGGCGGAGGTGCTGGAGCACCTGCTGCGCACGTCCGTGGCGGAGACCTACCGGGCTCGGCTGGGGGGCGCGGAGCTGTCGGGGTTCAGCGCGCTGGTCACCGAGGGGCGCACCGTGGAGACGGGCGACCTGGTGCCGGCGCAGCGGCTGCTGGAGCAGGTGGGCACGGTGCCGGGGCTGGCGCAGGTGCTGGACCGCCTCGGGCTGGGCGACGAGCCGACGCCGCAGCGGGCCGCGTCGGGCGTGGAGTTCGTGCTGGAGGCGCTGCACCTGACGCGCCGGCTGGACAAGGTGGTGCTGGAGGACGGGCGCACCGTCTACGGCAGCTGACGCGCCCGCGCAGTCCCGGTGAGTCAGCAGTCGTCACCCAGCGCGACACTGTTGCCCTCGCCGGGGCACTCGGTGTGCCCGAACGGGTGCAGACCGTTTGCTCTGCGCACCGTCCGGATCTCAACCTCTTCCTGTCACCCGGCTGTCACTGAGGCCAGCGTCCCCCGGGTGCTCCGATCGGTCGGCCGCGTGCCGTCCCGCGGTGCGCGCAGAGAGAGATCCCACGATGAGCAGCCCTTCCGGCACCCCCCGTGCCTTCACCGCCCGCGCGTGCGCGTTCCGCGCGGTCCCGCCGTTCGTGGCCCTGGCGCTGGCCGCCGGGCTCGCCGGCCCCGCCGCGGCCGCCGAGCCCGTGCAGGTCGAGCGCGCCGAGCGGGGGGTGGACGAGTCCGTCACCTCCGGGACGTGGACCCCGGTCACCACCACCCCGGTCACCACCACGCCGACCCCCACCACGCCGGTCACCACCACGCCGACCCCCACCACCCCGGTCACCACCACCCCGGCCCCCACCACGGGCGGCACCACCGGCGGAACCGGCACGTCGACCGCGGACACCACCGCCCCCGCGGCCGTGCGCTCGCTGAAGGCGAAGGGCTCCACCAGCGGCGTCTCGCTGAGCTGGTCGAAGGGCTCCGAGAAGGACCTGGCCGGCTACCGCGTCTACCGCGCCACCGCCGACGGCGAGTTCCAGCTCCTGACCACCGCCACCTCGGCGAAGCACACGGACAAGAGCGCCCCCGCGGGGTTCACCAGCACCTACCGCGTCACCGCCGTGGACCGCGCCGGCAACGAGTCCGCCCCCGTGAGCGCCTCGGCGCTGCGCCGCGACAAGACCGACCCGGGCGCCCCCACCGGCCTCGTCGCGACGGCGGACGCCGACGGCATCGCGCTGGACTGGGCCGACGGCACCGACGCCGACCTCGCCGGGTACGTCGTCTCGCGCGCCACCGGCAGCAGCAGTTCGTTCAAGGCCCTCACCGGCACACCCGTGACCGCGTCGGCGTGGAAGGACGCGAGCGCCGTCCCCGGCACCGCGTACACCTACCGCGTCACGGCCGTGGACCTCAGCGGCAACGACTCGCGCGCCGCGTCCGCGGGCGCCGTCCTGCCCGACGGCGTCGCACCCGCCGCGGTGCGCTCGCTGAAGGCGAAGGCCTCCACCGGCGGCGTCTCGCTGAGCTGGTCGAAGGGCTCCGAGAAGGACCTGGCAGGGTACCGCGTCTACCGCGCCGCCACCGCCGACGGTCCCTTCGAGCTGGTCGGCACCCCGGCCTCGGCGAAGTTCTCCGACAGGACCGCGCCCGCGGGGGTGTTCTCCCACTACCGGGTCACCGCCGTCGACGTCAGCGGCAACGAGTCCCCGGCGACCGCGGTCACCGGCCTGCGCGAGGACCGCACCGCGCCGGCCGCTCCGACCGCCCTGGTCGCCACCGCCGACCTGACCGCCGCGACCGTCGTCCTGGACTGGGCCGACGGCACCGAGCCCGACGTGGCCACCTGGGTCGTGCAGCGCGCCACCGGAACCAGCGGTTCCTTCAAGACCCTGGCGAAGGCGCTCACCGCCTCGACGTTCACCGACACCACCGCCGTCGCCGGGACCTCGTACACGTACCGGGTGGCCGCCGTGGACCTCAGCGGCAACACCGGCGCGCACACCGCGGCCACCGCGGTGCTGCCCGACACCGCCGCCCCCGCCGCGGTGCGCTCGCTGAAGGCGAAGGCCTCCACCAGCGGCGTCGCGCTGAGCTGGTCGAAGAGCTCTGAGAAGGACCTCGCCGAGTACCGCGTGTACCGCTCGGCCACCGCCGACGGCGAGTTCACGCTCACCGGCACCACCACCTCGGCGAAGTTCACCGACACCACCGCCCCCGCCGGCGTGTTCTCGTACTACCGGGTCACCGCCGTGGACCGCAGCGACAACGAGTCCCTGCCCGCCGCGGTCTCCGTCCTGCGCACCGACCGCGTCGCACCGGCGGCCCCCGCGGGGCTGACCGCCACGACGGCCCCGGAGGGGATCGCGCTGGACTGGGCGGACTCGGCCGAGGCGGACCTCGCCGGGTACGTGGTGCAGCGGGCCACGGGGACGGGCACGACGTTCGACACCCTCACCGCGACCGCGCTGACCGCGTCGGAGTTCACGGACACCACCGCCGTGCCGGGGACCGCGTACACCTACCGCGTGCGCGCCGCGGACCGCAGCGGGAACCTCTCCGAGCCCGGCACCGGCGTTCCGGCGCAACTGCCGGACACCACCGCGCCGGCCGCGCCGCAGGACCTGGTCGCCACCGGTGGCGCCGACGGCACGGCGCTGGCGTGGACCGCGAGCACCGAGGCGGACCTGTCCGGGTACCTGGTGTTCCGCGCGGAGACCGCGGAGGGGCCGTGGGCGCAGCTGACCGCGACCGCGGTGACGGGCGCCGCGTACACGGACACCACCGCCCCCGAGGGTGTCCCGGCGCACTACCGCGTCGTGGCCGTCGACACCGCCGGCAACGCCTCCGCACCCGCGACCGCGCAGGCGCTGCGGCCGGTGGCCGCCCCGGCCCTGGACGCCGACCTCACGGTCGCCGCCGACGGCAGCGCCGACTTCACCACCGTCGCCGCCGCGCTGGCCGCCGCACCCGCCGGCACCGCCGCCGACCCGACCGTCATCGCGATCCGTCCCGGCACCTACCGGGAACTCCTCACCGTGGACCGGCCGTACACCACCCTGGTGGGCAGCAGCGGCGTCGCCACCGACGTCGTCATCACGTACGACAACGCGGCACTGACCCAGAAGCCGGACGGCAGCGGAACCTACGGCACCAGCGGCAGCGCCACGGTCCTCATCAAGGCGAACGACGTCACGACGAAGAACCTCACCATCGAGAACTCCTACGTCGAGACCGGCGAGAGCGGCGAGCAGGCGGTGGCGCTGAAGACCACCGGGGACCGCCTGGTGTTCGACAACGTGCGTCTGCTCGGTGACCAGGACACCCTGTACGCCAACAGCTCGGGCGAGGGCGTCCTGGCCCGCTCGTACTACGTGAACTCCTACGTGGAGGGCGACGTCGACTTCATCTTCGGGCGTGGCACCGCGGTCTTCGACCGCAGCACGATCCACGCCTCCAGCCGCGGCAGCAGCAACAACGGCTACCTGACGGCGGCCAGCACGGACGGGTCCCTGCCCCACGGCTTCCTGATCACCGACTCGACCGTCACCAGCGACGCTCCCGCCGGCACGTTCCACCTGGGCCGGCCGTGGCAGCCCAGCGGCGACGCCAACGCGATCGCCCAGGTCGTCATCCGGAACACCGAACTGCCCGCGGCGATCAAGTCCTCGCCGTGGACGGACATGTCGAAGACGTTCTCCTGGCGGGACGCCCGGTTCGCCGAGTACCAGAACACCGGTGCCGGCGCGGCGGTGAACACCGACCGGCCGCAGCTGAGCGACCTGGACGCGGCGAAGCACACCAAGTTCACCTACCTCGCCGGAACCGACGGCTGGAACCCGACCGGCGAGGCCGCTCCCGCCGACACCACCGCCCCCGCGGCGGTGGCCGGTGTGACCGCCGCACCGAGCGACAGCTCCGTCACCCTGACCTGGACGGCCGGGAGCGAGACCGACCTGGCCGGGTACGCCGTCTACCGCTCCACCGGCGAGACGGTCGAGCTCACCGCGGCGAACCGCATCGCCACCGGCGTGACGGAACCCACCTACACCGACCGCACCGCGGCCAACGGCCCGACCTACCGCTACGTGGTCACCGCCGTGGACCGCAGCAGCAACGAGTCGCCGGCGTCCACGCCGGTCACGGCCACCCCGATCGGGGTCCCGCTGCCCGCCCACGACGTCCTCGTGGCGGCCGACGGGACGGGGCAGTACACCAGCGTCCAGGCGGCCCTGGCCGCGGCCCCGGCCGGCACGGCCGCGAAGCCGACCGTCATCGCCGTCAAGCCCGGCGTCTACCGCGAGACGATCACCATCTCCCGCAGCGGTGTGACGCTCATCGGGACCACCGGCAGGGCCACCGACGTCGTCTTGACCTACGACAACGCGGCCGGGACGCCGATCCCGGGGGGCACGGGGACCTACGGCACCGGCAAGAGCCAGTCGGTGCTCGTCTCGGGCGACGACGTCACCGTCAGGGACCTCACCATCGAGAACTCCTTCGACGAGGCGGCGTTCACCTACGACGGCGAGCAGGCCGTGGCGCTGAAGACCACCGGCGACCGGCTCGTGTTCGACAACGTGCGCCTGCTGGGCAACCAGGACACCCTGCTGGTCGACTCCCCCGACGTGCCGAGGGTCGCCCGCTCCTACTTCGTGAACAGCTACGTCGAGGGGGACGTCGACTTCATCTTCGGCCGCGGCACCGCGGTGTTCGACCGCACCACGATCCACGCGCTGTCCCGCGGCTCGAGCTCCAACAACGGTTACCTCACCGCGGCCAGCACCTCGGACAAGAACCCCCACGGCATCCTCATCACGGACTCCACCATCACCAGCGACGCCCCGGCCGGGACGTTCCACCTGGGTCGCCCGTGGCGCGGGTGGGGCGACGGCTACGCCAAGAACGGCACCGTCTACAACTCCCGCGGTCAGGTGACGATCCGGGACACCGAACTGCCGGCCGCCGTGAAGTCGTCCCCGTGGACGGACATGAGCCCGAACCTGTGGACCGACGGGCGCTTCTTCGAGTACCGCAACACCGGTGCCGGTGCAGGCGTCAACGACAACCGCCCGCAGTTGACCGACGAGCAGGCCGCCTCCGCCACGAAGTGGGCGTACCTGGCCGGTTCCGACGGCTGGAACCCCACGGGTGAGGTGCCCGGCACCACCGCGCCGGTCACCCCGACCACCCCGGTCGAGACCGTCGCCCCGGCGGCACCGAGCGCGCCGAGCAGCCGGCTGAGCGGGCGCACCGTCGTGCTGAGCTGGACCGCTCCGGCGGACGCCGACGTGGTGAGCTACAGCGTGCAGCGCTCCACCGGCAGCGGCGACGCCGTGCAGGTGGCGACGGGCGTGACGGGGACGACGTTCACCGACACCACCGCCACCGCCGGTACCGCGCACCGGTACACCGTCACGGCGGTGGACGCCTCCGGCAACGCCTCGCCCGCCTCCGACGCCGTCAGCGCCACCCCCGTGGACGCCGACGTGGTCGTGGCCGCCGACGGTTCCGGGGACGCCACCACCCTGCAGGCGGGCATCGACCTGCTGAAGGACAACGCCGACTTCACCAGCCAGGGCGGACGGGTCGTCCTCGTCCAGCCGGGCACCTACAGCGGCGCGGTCGTCAGCGGGAACCGCTACGGCGTGACGATCATCGGCGCGGGTTCCTCCCCGGAGGACACGGTCATCACCGCAGGCGGCACGGGCAGCACCGCCACGGTGACCATCAGCGGCAACGCCTGGACGCTGCAGAACCTCACCCTGGCCAACACCAACGGCGCCACCGCCCCGGGCGCGCAGGCGACGGCGCTGCAGGTGAAGTCCGGCGATCGGATGGTCTTCGACCGGGTGCGTTTCCTGGGTGACAAGCAGACGCTGCTGCTCTCGACGGCGAACCCCACCACGTACTCGCGGGCCTACTTCCGCGGCGTCTACGTCGAGGGCGGTGCCGATCTGGTCCTGGGGCGCGCAGTGGCGGTCTTCGACGCGAGCACCTTCCACGTCCTGGACCGAGCCAACGCGTACATCACCGACTCCTCGATCAGCGGCGGATCTCCTCATGGCTTCCTCATCACCGGTAGCCGGATTCTCACCGACGGCAAGGCCGGATCGGCCTACCTGGGCCGTCCCTACCCGGCGGACCCCAGCACCTCGGCGCAGGTCGTGGTCCGCGACACCGAGCTCGGGGCTGCGATCAACACCGCGACCCCGTGGAAGGACTACAACACCACCGCCACGTGGAGGTCCTCCCGCTTCAGCGAGTACCGCAACACCGGCGCCGGAGCGGCGATCACCGACCCCACCACCCGTCCGCAGCTGACCGATGAGGAGGCCGAGCGGTTCACCGCCCGCGCCTACCTCGCGGGCGCGGACGGCTGGGACCCCACCGCCGCCTGACGCGCGGCGCGCAGCTGCGCAGCACGACTGAGAGGCCCCGCCCGGACCACCGGGCGGGGCCTCTCGCCGTGCACGGCACCGTGCCCAGCACCGTGCCCAGCGCCCGTCAGGGCAGGGACGTGGTGGGCACCAGGCCGGCGACCCCGTTCAGCAGGGTCCGATCGGCCGTGACGAGCGTCAGGCCGTGCGCGAGCGCCGTCGCGGCGATCAGGTGGTCGACGACGCGAGGCCGGGGCTGCTGGCCGGAGGCGACGACGGCGGCCACGACTCGGGAGTACGCCGCAGCCACCCGGGCGTCGACCGGGATCGGACTCCACCGGGTGAGGAGTCCGTTCAGCAGGTCGACACGCTGGACGACTGCAGCGGGGTCGTGTGCACGCACCGCGACGCCCCGTCGCACCTCGATCTCCGTCAGCGTCGACACGGCCGTCGGCGCGGCGCCCAGCGTCGCGGCGCGCGCCGGGTCGGCCAGCAGGTCGATCGCCGCGTTCGTGTCGAGCAGGTAGGCGGGGCCGCTCACGCCTCGGGGCTCTCGCGCCGCCGGGTGCGCGCTGCGCTCGGGCGCTCGAAGGGGTCGTCGTCCTCCAGGTCGAAGCCGTCCAGGTCCCGGCGCAGCTCCTCGGCCAGGCCGGGACCGAGGTGGGACAGGGCACCTGCGACCTCGTCGGCGGGCACGAAGGTGCGCGGACCCGCGGTCGGGGGCGGCTGGACGGGGGCGAGGGTGGCCACCGGCTTGCCGTGGCTCGTGACGGTGAACGTCTCCCCCGCCTCCACCTCTCGGATGAGCTGCGCGTAGTTGTTGCGCAGGTCACGGACCTGGATCGTCTTCATCGTCCCAGGGTAGCCATCGGCTACGAGGTAGCAAGAGGCGGATCGCAGCCGCTACTCCGGCGCCGCCACCTCGACGGGAACAGACCCGCGTGCCACCCTGTTCACTCAGGTACCCCCCAGGGGTACACGACGAGCGAGGGAGGAGGCGGCCGTGGTCGGCTACGACGACGACAAGGAGCAGGTGCTCAAGCGCCTGCGCCGCATCGAGGGCCAGGTCCGCGGCCTGCACCGCATGGTCGAGGAGGACACCTACTGCATCGACGTGCTGACGCAGGTGTCCGCGGCCACCAAGGCCCTGCAGGCCGTGGCGCTGCAGCTCCTGGACGACCACCTGGCGCACTGCGTCGTCGACGCCGCCCGCGAGGGCGGCGAGGCCGCCGACGCCAAGGTCAAGGAGGCCTCCGACGCCATCGCCCGCCTCGTGCGGTCCTGACCGACCGGGCCGGCAGCGGCCCGCCCCGGAACGACCGATCCACCCAGCAGCACCCGCGACACCAGGAGGAACCGTGAACCAGCAGTCCTACGAGGTCACCGGCATGACGTGCCAGCACTGCGTGAACGCCGTGCGCACCGAGGTCGGCGCGATCGAGGGTGTCACCTCCGTGGACGTCGACCTCGTCACCGGCGGCGCCTCCACCGTCACGGTGACGTCGCAGGCCCCGATCGACGAGGCGGCCGTGGCCGCCGCCGTGGACGAGGCCGGCTACGAGCTCGCCGGGAGGCGGCCGTGAGCGGCGAGCCCCCCACCTCCGCGGGCTCGCCCGTCGCGCTGCGCACGGTCGAGCTGGAGATCGGCGGGATGACGTGCGCCTCGTGCGCGGCCCGGGTGGAGAAGAAGCTCAACCGGATGCCGGGCGTGGAGGCCAGCGTCAACTACGCCACGGAGAAGGCCCGCGTGGCGCTGCCCGAGGGCACGGGTGTCGACGACGCCATCGCCGTGGTCGAGGCCACCGGGTACACCGCGGTGCTGCCCGCACCGCCCGAGCCGCCCGCCGCCACCACCGGCCCCAGCACCGGGCCCGCGGGCGCGCAGGAGGTGCCGGACCCGCGCACCGCGGCCCTGCGCCACCGCGTGCTCGTCTCGGCGGCCCTGACCGTTCCCGTGGTGCTGCTGTCGATGGTGCCCGCCCTGCAGTTCACGAACTGGCAGTGGCTGGCGTTGACCCTGGCCGCACCGGTCGCGGTGTGGGGCGCCTGGCCGTTCCACCGGGCGGCGTTCACGAACGCCCGGCACGGCGCGGCCACCATGGACACCCTCGTCAGCCTGGGCGTGCTCGCCGCGTTCGGCTGGTCGCTGTACGCGCTGTTCCTCGGCGATGCCGGGATGGCGGGGATGCGGATGGAGTTCTCGCTGCTGCCCGCCCGCGGCGGCGCGGAGGAGCTGTACCTGGAGGTCGCCGCCGCGGTGACCGTGTTCCTGCTGACCGGCCGCTACCTGGAGGCGCGCGCCAAGCGCCGCTCCGGCGAGGCCCTACGCGCCCTGCTGGACCTGGGCGCCAAGGACGTCGCCGTCCTGCGGGACGGGCGCGAGGAGCGCGTGGGCGTGGACGCCCTGGCCGTCGGCGACGAGTTCGTCGTGCGGCCGGGCGAGAAGATCGCCACCGACGGCGTGGTCGTCGAGGGTTCCGGCGCGGTGGACACCGCCCTGCTGACCGGCGAGCCGGTGCCCGTGGAGGTCGGCGTCGGCGACGCCGTCACCGGCGCCACCGTCAACGCCGGCGGCCGCCTGGTGGTGCGCGCCACCTCCGTCGGCGCCGGCACCCGCCTGGCGCAGATGGCGCGGATGGTGGAGGACGCGCAGTCCGGCAAGGCGGCGGTGCAGCGCCTCGCCGACCGCGTCTCCGGCGTGTTCGTCCCCGTCGTGCTGCTCATCTCGCTGGCCACGCTCGCCGGCTGGCTGCTCACCGGGCACGGCGCGGAGGCCGCGTTCACCGCGGCGGTCGCGGTGCTCGTCATCGCCTGCCCGTGCGCGCTGGGCCTGGCCACCCCCACGGCGCTGCTCGTGGGCACCGGCCGCGGCGCCCAGCTCGGCGTGTTCGTCAAGGGCCCCGAGGCGCTGGAGTCGACCCGCCGGGTGGACACCGTCGTGCTCGACAAGACCGGCACGATCACCACCGGCCGGATGGCGCTGGCCTCGGTGCACCCCGCCGCCGGCGTGGACGAGGTGGAACTGCTGCGCCTGGCCGGTGCGCTGGAGGACGCCTCCGAGCACCCGGTCGCGGCGGCCGTCGCGGCCGGCGCCCGTGCGCGCGGGCTGCGCCTGCCCGCGGTGGAGTCGTTCGCCTCCACCGGCGGGCTGGGCGTGAGCGGCGTGGTCGACGGGCGCGCCGTCGTCGCCGGGCGCGCCTCCTGGCTCGAGGGCGAGTGGGCGCAACCGCTGCCGGCGGACCTGGCCGCGGCGCGCGAGGAGGCCGAGGCCGCCGGGCGCACCGCCGTGGCCGTCGGCTGGGACGGCGCGGCCCGCGGGGTGCTCGTGGTCTCCGACACCGTGCGCCCCACCAGCGCCGACGCGGTCGCCCGGCTGCGCGGGATGGGCCTGCGCCCGGTGCTGCTGACCGGCGACAACTCCCGCGCCGCGCACGCCGTCGCCGCCCGCGTCGGCATCGACGAGGTGATCGCCGAGGTCCTGCCCGAGGGCAAGGTGGACGTGGTCCGCCGCCTGCAGGCCGAGGGCCGCACGGTCGCCGTGGTCGGCGACGGCGTCAACGACGCCCCCGCCCTGGCCGCCGCCGACCTGGGCGTGGCGATGGGCACCGGCACCGACGTGGCCGCGCGCGCCGCGGACCTGACCCTGGTGCGCGACGACCTGCTGGTGGCCGTGGACGCGCTGCGGCTGTCCCGGGCGACGCTGCGGACGATCCGGGCGAACCTGTTCTGGGCGTTCGCCTACAACGTCGCCGCGATCCCGCTGGCGGTGGCGGGCCTGCTGAACCCGCTGCTGGCGGGGCTGGCGATGGCGCTGTCGTCGCTGTTCGTGGTGACGAACAGCCTGCGGCTGCGCCGGTTCCGGCCCACCGCCGGCTGACCCCCGGCCCGGCCCCGCCGCACCGGCGGGGCCGGGTCAGCCGACCCGAAGGACCCCGTGGGCGCCCTTCTCGGCGAGGCTCATCACGTGGTTGACGAACGGGTAGTCCCCCGCCTCGGGGGCCACCAGTTCGACGAACCCGCCCTCGGCCGGCAGCAGCGAGAGGGTCTGCGAGCCCGTGGAGCCGGTGGTGGCCCCGTCGGTGGAGGCGCCGTTCCGGACCCGGTAGGCGCCCTCGCTCCAGACGGTGTCGAACTGGGCGCCGACGACGTGGAACGCCAGCGGGGAGTTCGGCCCGGCGTCCAGGACCCACAGGCGCACGCGCTCGCCCACCCCGGCGGTCAGGGGGTGCGCGTCGTACTGGAACGCGCGGCCGTTGAAGGCCGTGACGTCGGGCACCGCGCCCGCCACCTCGGCCGCGTCGGCCGGTTCCCCGTCCGCGCCGAGGTAGTTCTCGGACTGCACCAGCACGTAGGAGCGGTCGACGGGTTCCAGACCGTCCGGCTCGATGACGACGGCGCCGAACATGCCGTTGGCGATGTGGTTCGACATCGGCGTCGTGGAGCAGTGGTACATCCACACGCCGGCGCGCGTGGCGGTGAACGCGTACTCCAGGCTCTCGCCGGGCTCGATGGTGCGCATGGGCCCGTCGGGGGCGAGCTCACCGGCGTGGAAGTCGATCGAGTGCCCCAGGGTGCCGTCGTTGACGAGGGTGATGCGGAAGGTGTCCCCGATCCGGCCGTGCAGGACGGGCCCGGGCGAGGTGCCGTCGTACGTCCACACGGTGCGGGAGATCCCCTCGGCGACGTCCTCGACCTGCTCGGTGACGGTGAACGTCTCGTGGTGCTCGGTGGCGTCCGTCAGCGGCGGCAGCTCCGCCGCGCGCGGCTCGGCGTCGGCGGCCGCGCGCTGCAGCGCCGCCGCGCTGGGCGCCTCGTCCTCCTGCGTCCCGTCCTGCGCGGTGGCGGTGGACGCCTCCTGCGCGGGTGCGCCGACGACGTCCACCTGCACGACCATGCCCATCTGGCGGTGCCCGGGCAGCGAGCACCAGCCCTGCGCGTCGGCGCTGAGGACGCCCACGTCCAGGGTTCCGCTCGCACCGGGCGCGAGGGCGTCGAGGGCGGCGCCGCCGTCGAACACGAGGTCGTGGCGCTGGTCGCCGGTGTTGACGAGGGTGACGCGCAGCTCGTCGCCGGCCGGGACCTCGATCGAGCTGGGGGTGAAGGACATCCCGTCCACCCGCAGGGTCACCTCGGTGGTGTGCCCGGTGGGGGTGACGGCCGCCGCAGCGGTGGCCTCGACGGCACCGGCCGACGTGGCGCCGCTCGCGTCGGCACCGGCCGGCCCGACGGGGCCGGGGTCCGTGAGGGACGCGGCCGTGGCGACGACGACCGCCACCAGCACGCCGGCGACGGCAAGGCCGGGACGGGAGGTGTTCGCCGGCGGCTGCTGCGCCGGCGGGCGGACCGGCGCGGGGGTGATGCTGACCGGTTCCGGTCCGGGCGGGCCCGCTGCGGCGGCCTCGCGACGGGCGCGCGCCTGGCGGGCGCCGGCGCGCGCGAACAGGACGACGTCGGCCGCGAAGCAGGCCAGCACCAGCCACCAGAGCGCACGCGGCGCACCGCCCGCCCCCGACGCCACCGCCAGCAGGAGCAGGGCGGTGTTGCGCGCGGCCCACCGCAGCGGCCCGGCGCTCTCCAGCACGGCGACGCCCCGGCGGACCACCGCGGGCCCGCCCCCGATCACCACCGGCATCAGGTACGTCAGCGCACCGACGAAGACCTGCGCCAGCCCGGCGCCCCCCAGCAGGGGCAGCCACGGCAGGTTCGCGGTGCGCAGCTCGGTGGCGTCGGCGCTGGTGAACGCGTTGACCGCGACGGCGGCCAGGCCCACCAGGAGCCACGCCAGCCCCGCCGCGAGGGTCGTCGCCGGGTAGGAGCGCACGGTCGTGGCCGAGGCCGCGCGCACCAGCGGGACCACGACGCCCCCCACGAGCGCACCGCCGTAGACGACGACGCCCACCCCGATGCCGGGCACCCACCCGGCGGTGGCCGACGCCGCGGCGAGCAGGATCGCGCCGGTGAACCACGGCAGCGCCGCGACCGCGCGCTCCACGGCGTCCGGGGCCATCCGGGTGCGCAGCACCGTCGGGCCCAGCGTCACCAGGGTCCCGGCCATCGACAGCCCGAGCCAGCCGGCGACGTTGACCAGCGCGTGGGCCAGCGTCAGCCGGTCGCGCGCGGCGAGCAGCCACGCGGGCGCACCGGTCGCGAAGAGGGCGACGGTGAGCATCCCGGCGAGCACGCAGCCCAGCACGAGGAAGGCGGCGGCGACGACGTAGTACCGCACGACGACGGCGAAGCGGGACGCCAGGCGGGTGCGGCTCGCCCGCAGCAGCGCCAGGCCGTGCCAGGCGATGACGGCCCCCACGGCCCCCGCCAGCACCGGCGTGGCCCACGCGCTGCCCACCCACATCGCGGCGACCAGGGCCACGAGCAGCGCGTTGAACGCGACCGAGCGCACCGCGTTGTCCCGACCGGCGCGCGCGTCGGCGGCCGGCAGGTGCAGCAGCGCCCGCGCGAAGTACCAGGACCACTGCAGGACCGCGTTGGTCAGCACCCCGAGGGCGACGACGTGGATCATCGTCCAGAACGGCTGGGGCAGCGCGCCCGGCGCCGTCAGCCCGACGGCCGTGGTGACCAGCGCCGCCAGGAGCCACAGCGTCGTGAAGCGGTCGGTGCGCCGCCGGCGCGGGCGACCGGCCGCCGGCGGGCGGCCCGGGGCGCGGTTCACGCCGCCACCCCCGGCCGGACGGGGAGGGCGAGGGCCGCGAGCAGGAGCGGCCGTGCCGGTGACGGTGCGGAGCGCCGGACACCTCGGGGCGTGGACACGGTCCGATTTTAGCGGAGAGTGTTACTTTCAATTCGTGGACGGGCGAGAACGTGCCGAAGCGCACACCGGGGCGCGCACGCAGGTGCACGCCGCGCTGGCGTCACCGGTCCGGCGACGGCTCCTGGAGCTGCTGCGCGCCGCCGAGGACCCCGTGCCGGTGCACGAGCTCGCGGACCGCCTGCAGCTGCACGTGACCACCGCGCGGTTCCACCTCGGCCACCTCGAGCGCGCCGGGCTGGTGACCCGGCACGTGGAACCCGCCGGGCGCGGCCGTCCCCCCGTGCGCTACCGAGCCGTCCAGCGGGGGCCCGGCGAGCAGGGCGACGGTGACGTGCGCGAGCGGATGATCGACGCGCTGGCCGAAGCCCTCGCCGAACCCGGCGCCGGAACGGCCGGGCCGGACCGGGCGCTGGAGGCGGGGCGCCGCTGGGCGGAGCAGGTGGCGCTGCCCCCCGGGGGGCCGGTCGCGGCCCTCACCGGGGTGTTCGGCGACCTGGGTTTCGCCCCCGAGGTCGGTGCCGACGGCATCGCCCTGCACGCCTGCCCGTTCCGGTCGGCGGCGCGCCGGCAGCCGCAGGTCGTGTGCCGGGTGCACCTGGGCCTGGCCCAGCGGCTCGCCGAGCGGGCCGCCGGGCCCGACGGCCCCGACGGCCCTGGGGTGGCCCTCGCGCCGTTCGCCGGGCCGGACCTGTGCGTGCTGCGCCCGGGAGCCGCTCCCGCGTGAGCGCGCAGGAGGGGCGGTTGCTCAGTCGGGCCGCACGCGCAGCAGCAGCTCCCCCGCGTCGCGATCCCCGCCGCCCGCGCGGCGGCCACCGCGCTGACCTCGTTGCCGGCCAGCTCCAGCACCCGCGCCGGCGGGCCGACGAACGCGATGCCCGCCGCCGCGCAGGCCCGGGCAAGCTCCGGGTTCTCCGAGAGGAACCCGTACCCGGGGTACACCGCGTCCGCACCGGACTCCCGCGCGACCCGCACGACCTCGTCGACGTCCAGGTACGCGCGCACGGGGTGCCCGCGCTCACCGATGAGGTACGACTCGTCGCCTTCAGGCGGTGGACCGACGCGCGGTCCTCGTGCGCGTACACCGCCACGGTGCGCGCCCCCAGCTCGTACGCGGCACGGAAACCCCGGATCGCGATCTCCCCGCGGTTCGCCACCAGCACCTCGCGGAACACGCCCTGCCTCCTCCGTGGATCGGTCCGGGCCCGGGCCGCCCCTGACGGGCCGCCCGGCCGGCGTCAAGGGCGCGGTCCGCGGGGGCCGTCGGCGCTGGAGGTGGTGCGGGTGTCCAGGTGCCCGCGGCCCCAGGAGGAGTCGCTGCCCCGGTGGGTGCTCAGCAGCCCCGCGGCGAAGTCCTGCTCCAGGTCGCGCAGCACGGTGTGCAGGTGGTTGCCGCCGCCCACGGCGTTGACGGCCTCCACGAGGAAGCGGCGCGTCTGGACCCGGAAGTAGTGCGGCTCACCGCGGCGCTGCGCCCCGGCCCAGGCGAAGTGGACGGATCCGACCCCCTCGGCCCGCACCGCCTCGCGGTGCCGGAGCCAGGCCTCCTCCGGCAGGCGCGCCAGGTAGCAGTCCAGCAGCCGCCAGAGCAGCTCCTGCTGCTGCGGCCCCAGCGCGTCCCCCGCCACGCCGGACGGCTCGTCGCGGCTGAACCGCAGCGCCACCCGGTCCGCGTCGGTGATCGTGTACTGCGGCATGCCCAGGTCGTAGTGGTCGGGGTGCTCGAAGGCGCCGATGCGCGGCACCTGCCGGGTCACGAAGTCCGCGGGCGCGACGTCGTGGATCACCGCGCCGGCGCGCTGCTGCTCGTCCAGGGACGCCAGCAGCTCGAAGGCGACGCCCTCGTCGTCGGCCAGGGGCTTGAGCACCCCGTCGTACTCGGTGGGCTGCTGCCCCAGCGCCACGGGAGTGGCGCACACCCACCGCTCGTCGACGACCGTGACGTTCAGGCACACGTGGTGGCCGAGGAACCGCATCGTCCAGGTGTCCTCGAAACCGGGCCGGCCGAAGAACGTGACGAAGTAGGAGTCCGAGGTGCGCCACGCCTGCAGGGCCGGGCCGAGGAAGTCGTGCTCGTAGTCGCGCAGCACGTGCTCCAGCTGCGGGATCGCCAGCACCTTGGTGAACGTGCGCATCGGCAGGGCGGTGCGCACCAGGTCCCAGAGCAGGACCTTCTGGTGCCGGTCCAGGCGGTGCAGCGGGATCCCCGTGCGGTCCGGGCGCGGGATGATGTCCCAGTCCAGGCGCCGCGGGTCGTCGAAGTCCGTGATGACGGCCTCGGCGCGCTGCTCGGGGCTGAAGGTGTCCAGCAGCCCCATGGCGGTCACCAGCATCCGCGTCGCGGTCCGCGGGGCCTCGTAGGCCGCCGCCTCGTCGGGACGCGCGGCGGCGGACCGGGGGGCCGGCCCGCCGGCCGCTCCCCCGGTCGTCTCGACGGTCAGCTCACTGGTCACGGTTCTCCTCCGTCGGGTGCGGGGTGGTCGCGTGGCGCCCGAGGCGCCGCGGTGCGGGGTGGCGCTGCCCCCGGCCGGCGACGAGCTCCGCGCCGATCGCGTCGCACACGCGGCGCACGAACCCCTCGGGGTCCTCGGCCGCGTCGCGCGGTTCGGGCACGAGGACGTCCACGAACCCGCTCCGCTCGAGCGCGGTGGCGTCGACGCCCTGGCTGCGCGCCAGTTCAGCGGCGTGCGCGGTGTCGCGGTGCACGACCGCGCTGGCCCCCTCGGGCGGCAGCGGCGCCAGCCAGCTGGTGCGCGCCGCGAGGACCCGGTCGGCCGGCAGCAGCGCGAGCGCCCCACCGCCGGCACCGGAACCGAGCAGGACGGAGACCGTGCGGGTGCGCAGGCCCACCAGGTCCGCCAGGCACCGGGCGATCTCCCCGGCCAGCCCCTGCTCCTCCGCGGCGGCCGAGAGCTCCGCGCCGGCGGTGTCGACCACCGTCACCAGCGGCAGGCCCAGCTGCTCGGCCAGGCGCATGCCGCGACGGGCGGTGCGCAGCGCCGCCGGGCCGAGCGCCGCGCCGCGGGCCTGGGCGTGGCGGTCCTGGCCGACGAGGACGCAGGAGGCGCCGCGCAGGCGGACCAGCGCCAGCAGCAGCGCCCCGCCGCTCTCGCCCTGGCCGGTGCCGCGCAGCGGCAGCACCTCGTCGGCGGCCGCCAGCAGTTCGCGCACCCCCGGCCGGCCGGGCTCGCGCGAGCGCAGCACGACCTGCCAGGGGTCCGGGGCGCTGCCCGGTCCCTCGTGGCGGGGCGCGGGCACGGCAGCCGCGGACGGCGGGTCGGTCAGCACCGCGAGGGCGCGCCCGGCGACCGAGCGCAGCCGGTGCAGCGGCACCACGGCATCGAGCAGCCCGTGCCGCAGGAGGTTCTCCGCCGTCTGCACGCCCTCGGGCAGCGCAGCCCCGGTCAGGGCCTCCTGCACGCGCGGGCCCAGGAAACCCACCAGCGCCCCGGGTTCGGCGGTCGTCACGTGCCCCAGGGAGGCCCAGGAGGCCAGCACCCCGCCGGTCGTGGGGTGGCGCAGGTGCACCAGGTACGGCAGACCCGCGGCGCGGTGGTCCGCGACGGCGGCCGTCACCGGCACCATCGCCAGGAACGCGGACGTGCCCTCCTGCATGCGGGTGCCGCCCGAGGCGGGCGCCACCAGCAGCGGCAGCCGCTCGGCGGTGGCGCGGCGCACGGCGGTCACCAGGCGGGTGGCCGCAGCGGTGCCCACGGACCCGGCGAGGAAACCGAACTCGGAGACGGCGACGGCCACGCGGCGGCCCGCGATCGTGCCCGCGCCAGTGAGCACGGACTCGTCGGCCCCGCACCGGTCCTGGGCCTGCTCCAGCTGCCGCCGGTAGGCGGGGTCCGCGGTGGGGCAGTCCACGGGTGCGTCCCAGGAGCGGAAGCTGCCGGGGTCGAGCACCGCCGCCAGGACGTCGCGGGCACCGGGGCGGACGGTCCGCGCCGCCGACGGTGAACCGGTGGTCACGCTCACGACCCCTCCCCCAGCCAGCGGCGCACGGCATCCGCGTCGGCGTCCAGCACCGGTGGCGCGCGGTGCTCGCGCCGGGTCGTCTCGGCGCCGTCCGCGTCGAAGAAGCGCAGCGGGACGCCGGGCAGGGTGACGGTTCCCAGGGTGTCGTGCTCGACGTCCAGCAGCAGCCGCTGACTGGCCGTCTGCTCCCAGGAGTAGACCTCCGCGACGTCGCGGACCCTGCCCGCGGGAACCCCCGCCTCGGCCAGCCGGTCCAGCAGGTCGGCGGCCTTCCAGTCGGCGAAGGCGCCCTCCACGACCCGCACCACCTCCTCGCGGTGGCGGACCCGGTCGGCGTTGGCGGCCAGCCCGTCGGCGTCCGGGTCCAGGGCGAAGGCCGCGCAGAACCTGCGCCACAGCCCCTCGCTGCCCACCGCGATCTGCACCGAACCGTCGGCGCAGCGGAACAACCCGTACGGGCTGATGGAGGGGTGGTGGTTGCCCTGTGCACGCCCCACCTCACCGGCCACCGTCCAGCGCGTGCCCTGGAAGGCGTGCACGCCGACGACCGCGGCCAACAGGGAGGTGCGCACCACCTGCCCGCGGCCGGTGCGCTCGCGCTCGAGGAGCGCGGCCAGGACGCCGTTCACGCCGGTCAGCCCGGCGAGCAGGTCGGCGATGGGCACCCCGACGCGCTGCGGGTCGTCCGGGCCGGAACCCGTCAGCGACATCAGCCCCGCCTCGCCCTGCGCGATCTGGTCGTACCCGGCGCGGCCGCCTTCGGGGCCGTCGTGGCCGAAACCCGTGATGGACAGCACCACCAGCCGGGGGTTCAGGGCGAACAGCTCGGCGGTGCCGAGCCCGAGCCGGTCCAGCACCCCGGGACGGAAGTTCTCCACCAGCACGTCGGCGCGGCGCAGCAGCCCGGCGATGACCCTGCCCTCGTCGGCGGACTTCAGGTCCAGGGCGATCGACTCCTTGTTGCGGTTGCAGGAGAGGAAGTACGTGGACTCCGGGGCATCACCGTCGTGGGGCTCCACGAAGGGCGGCCCCCACCCGCGCGTGTCGTCCCCCGCCCCGGGAACCTCCACCTTGACGACGCGGGCGCCGAGGTCGCCGAGGACCATCGCCGCGTGCGGGCCGGCCAGCGCCCGGGACAGGTCCACGACGACCGTTCCCGCCAGTGGCCCGGCGCCCGGGCGCTCGCGCGTCGCGGTGCTCACGCGCCCTTCCTCCCGCCGGCGTCGACGATCGGCGTGCGCAGCACACCGAGCTTGTCGACCTCCACCTCGACGACGTCACCGGGCTGGAGCAGCCACGGGGGGTTGCGCACGTAACCGACGCCCTCGGGCGTGCCGGTCGCCACCACGTCGCCGGGGTGCAGGGTGAGGGTGCGGCTGATGAGGGAGAGCAGGGTACCCACGTCGAAGACCATGTCGCGGGTGTTGCCGTCCTGCACCGTCTCACCGTTGACGCGGGTGCGCACCGCCAGCCCGTCGCGCAGGTCGCCGACCTCGTCGGCGGTCACCAGCGGCCCCGTGGGCCCGCTGCGGTCCGCGTTCTTGCCGAGGGTCCACTGCGCGGTGAGCTTCTGCGCGCGGCGGGCGGTGAGGTCGTTGAACGTGGAGTACCCCAGCACGGCGGCTCTGGCGCTGTCCGGGTCGGCGTCGGCCAGGTCCTCCCCCACGTACGCCAGCACCTCGCCCTCCCAGTCCAGACCCGCCTCGTCCGCGGGCACGGGCGCGGGAACCCCACCGGCGGTCAGCGACGCCGTCCACCTCCCGAAGACGGTGGGGAACTCCGGCGGGGTGAAACCCCCCTCGGCGGCGTGCGCGCGGTAGTTCAGCCCGATGCAGAGCACCCGCGCCGACGGGGGCACGACAGGTCGCAGCTCGACCTGCTCGACCGGCAGCGCCGGTCCGTCCGCCGGTTTCCCGGGAACGGCCCAGCGGCGCGGCGCGACCCAGAACTCCTCGAGGTTCGTCAGCGGGCGGACCGCCCCGTCGAGCAGTTCCCCGACGAGCACCTCGGTGCTGCCGGGCCGGGCGAATCCGACGATCTTCACGATCGACCTCCGTGGTGGTCCTTCGGTGATCCAGGGGGCGGCCGGCACGCAGGGGTGCGCCGCACGGGGACCGGACGTCCCGGCGCGGCTCGTCCTCGAGCCGTCCGGCGACTGTGGCACCGCGCGACCGGCGGCGGAACGCCCCGTCCCATTGGGCGGGAAGCCCGGGGCGGGACGAGCCGGGTGGGATAGCGTCGCGCCACCGGGTGGAGGGGGCCTGCGCGCAGAGCTGCGCGCGGTGCCCCGGGCTCCCGGCAGCCCGGCGACGGGCACACCGACGAGGAGGTCACCGCGATGCCGCCGTCCCCCGAAGCACCGGCCCCCCGGACACCGGCCCCGGGAGCGCGGCGCGGCCACCGCCCCGCGAACGGCGACCCGGTGGTGGACCGCGCGTTCGCGCTGCTGGCGGCGTTCGGCTCCGACCGGCGCGCGCTGACGCTGGCCGAGCTGTCGCGCCGCAGCGGGGTGCCCACCAGCACGGCGCACCGACTGGCGGGCAGGCTGCTGGCTTGGGGCGCTCTGGAGCGCGACGCGGACGGCCGGTACGTCGTCGGCCTGCGCCTGCTGGAGGTGGCGTCGCTGGCGCCTCGCGGGCACGGCGTGCGCGAGGCCGCCATGCCGTACATGGCGGACCTGGCGGAGGCCACGCACCAGCACGTCCTGCTGGCGGTCCCCGAGGACGACACCGCGCTCCTGGTGGAACGGCTCTCGCACCGCTCGGCGCCCGAGGTGCTCTACCGCGTGGGCGGGCGCGTCCCGCTGCACTCCACCGGCGTGGGGGTCGTGCTGCTCGCGCACGCCCCGGCGGAGCAGCGCGAGCGCTTGCTGCAGAACCCGCTCGTGCACGAGCCCGAGGGGGTCCTCGCCGACCCGGCGCAGTTGCGCCGACGACTGGCGGAGGTCAGGCGGCAGGGGTTCGTGGAGTTCCGGCGGGCGTCCCCGGGACCGGTCCTGGCCGTGGCGGCACCGGTGTGGAACTCCACCGACCGCTGCTGCGCGGCCGTGTCCGTGCTGGTGCCGGACTCCGGGGTGAGCGCTGCTTCCCTCGTCCCCGCGGTGCAGGCGACCGCGCGGGCCGTCTCGCGCGCGCTGGGCGCCCCGAGGGCGTCGACGCGTCCCGCGACCGTGCACGGCGGCTGACGCCGCGCACGGTCGCGGGGCGGGCACGGGCGCCCTCAGGCGACGGTCGTCAGGCGCCGGCCGCCGGCGGCGGGCGCGGCACCGGTGGCGCGGGCGAGGGCCGCGGGGACCTCGCCGACGTCGCAGCCGCGCCAGGCGACGTGCTGGTCCGGGCGCACCAGCACCGCGGGCGCGCCCCACACCCGCGTGAAGGTGCTGCCGGGTGCGGGATGACGCACCGACCGCACCTCCAGCGGTGCCCCGGCGGCACCGGGGTCGGGAACGGCGGGAAACGCGTCGGCGTCGAGCAGGAGCGTGAAACCCGGTCCCAGGACGTCGTACAGGGACGTGCGAGCGTCGAGCCACGCGTGCGGCAGCAAGCACCCCGGGACCGCGGAGGGGCGGTAGGCGACCGGGTCGGGGTCCGGCGCCGGGTCGGGGTCCGGTGAGCACAGCGGTGAACCGGTGTACGCGTAACCGAGCACCAGGCCCAGCGCGTGGAACTCGCTCTCCTTGACGGCCAGGGCGCGGGCCGCCCGGTCCCTGGCCCGTTCACCGGCCGGCCCGTCCTCCTCCAGGTGCGGATCGAGCAGGTCGTCGGCCAGGAGCCTGCCGTTGCGCGCGGCCTCCTCGACGGTGCGCCGGGCGACGGGGCGGCGCTCGGCCTCGTAGCTGTCGAGCAGGTCCTCCCCCGCCCAGCCGTCGAGGACCGCGGCGAGCTTCCAGGCCAGGTTCGCGGCGTCGCCCACGCAGGTGTTGAACCCGTGCCCACCCCAGGGCGGGTTGGCGTGGGCGGCGTCGCCGAGCAGGAAGGTGGCGCCGCGCCGGTAGGTCGGCGCCAGCAGCATGCGCGCCGTCCAGGGGTCCTGGGCGACGACGTCGACATCGACGTCGGCGCCGACCAGCGCGCGCAGGACGTCCTCGGTGGGCACGCCCGAGAACTTCGGGGCATCCGGGTCGTAGCCCTGGACGATCGCCCACCACAGGTCGCCGAGGTCCAGCCGCCCGACCATGCCGGCGTACTCGCCGCCGACGACCCAGTACTGCACCGCCGGGTCCAGGACCACGGCCCCGGCGGTACCGCGCGAGCGGAACACCACACCGAGGTTCGACTTGGCCGCCGAGGACCCCTCCAGGCGCACACCCAGGTCCGCCCGCACGGCGGAGGACACGCCGTCGGCGCCCACCAGGTAGCGGGCCCGGACGTGCGCACGGGCTCCCGAGCCGTCCTCCACCGTGACCAGCGGGCCTTCCCGGGGTGCGGTGGACGAGCCGGCGAAACGGGCCCCGAGGTGCAGGGCGGTGCGCTCCTCACGGGCCACCGCCGCCCGCAGCACCTGCTCGACGACCGGTTGCGGAACCTGCTGCCCGCACTCCGGCTGGGGCTCGTAGCGGCCGTCCTGCAACTGGAAGGCACCGGTGAACCGGGTGAGCTCCCGCCCTGCCAGCGAGGTGCAGAAGATGACGCTGTCGGAGTAGGACACAGGCAGCGGTGCGGCGGCGCGCAGCTCGTCGGCCAGGCCGAGGCGGCGCAGGTGCGTCATCGTCCGGGCGTTGGTCGTCTTCGCGCGCGGGCGGGTCCAGTCGATCTCGACGCGGGGTTCGAGCACGAGGGAGCGCACGCCGCGCCGGGCCAGGTCCAGCGCCAGGAACAACCCGCTGGGTCCGCCGCCGGCGATGAGGACGTCGGCCCGCTCGGGCAGGTCGTCGAGGGAGGTGGAGATCACGACGCCCCTCCGGTGGCGTTCAGGGGTTCGCGCGGTCCCCGGGGGCTCACGGCCCGCTCCTCGGGGGCACGCCGCTGCGCGGGCACGAACAGCACGACGAGCGCGCCCGCGAGAGCGGTCGCGGCGAAGGCGGTGGTCGTGGCGCTGAGCGGTTCGTCACCGGCGACGGCCCAGGCCCCGAAGGTGGGGCCGACGATGGCCCCGAGCCGCCCCACGCCCAGGGCCCAGCCCAGCCCGCTGGCACGGTGGGCGGCGGGGTAGTACCGGGAGATCAGGTCGTTGAGCACGTTCTGGGTACCCAGCCCACCGAACCCCGCGAGCAGCACCAGCACGACCAGCAGCGGCGTCGGCGGCCGCTGGGAGATCGCCAGCAGGGAGGCGGCGGCCGTGAGGTACCCGGCGAGCACCAGGGGCTTGGGCCCGACGCGGTCAGCGAGCGCGGAGGCGACCAGGGTCCCGACGACCGCCCCGGTGCAGTACACGCCGAGCAGGACGATGGACGAGCCGAGCCCGTACCCGGACCGGGTCATCACCTGCGGCAGCCAGGTGCTGATGCCGAACACCGTCAGCAGGCTGAAGAACGTCGTCCCCCAGATCAGCAGGGTCGGCAGCCGATCGTGGCCTCCGAGGAGGCCTGCGAGGGGGTTGCGCCCGCCCGTCGCGCCGGAGGTGGGTGCCGGGACCGGTTCGGGGGGCAGCCCGTAGCGCGCGCGCAGCGCTGCGGCCAGCTCGTGCCGGCCGCGCGCGGTGTGGAACGCCGGCGACTCGGGCTGGAGCTTCACCAGCACCGGGACCAGCAGCAGCACCGCACCGCCCGCGACGTACACGGGGCGGAAACCGTGGGCGGGCACGACCTGGGAGGCGACGAAGGACGCCAGGAGCATGCCCAGCGGTGGGCCGGTGAGGACCAGGCCCAGCGTGCGGGAGCGGTTGCGCGGGTGGGCGAACTCGGAGGCGAGGGCCACGGCGGTCGGCAGCAGCCCACCCACGCCCACGCAGGTGAGGGTGCGGAACACCACGAAGACCTCGAGCGTGGGCGCCAGGCCCGTGATCAGCGTGCCGGCCGAGAACAGCGCCACGCTGGAGATGAAGATGCGGCGGCGGCCGACCACGTCGGTCAGGGTTCCGGCCACGAGGGAACCGGCCAGCATCCCGGCCAGGGCCAGGCTGCCGATGTGCCCGCCCTGCTCGACGGTGAGGAGGAACGGCGGGTGCCCGATGAGGCTGGGCAGCGTGGCGCCGTAGGCCAGCAGGTCGTACCCGTCGGCCATCAAGCACAACCAGCACAGGACGAACAGGGGTGCCCGCGATCGGGCGGTCGGGGTGGGGGCGAGCGACACTGCGGCCTCCTGGGACGGACGGGTGGGGTCGTCCGGTCCGCCTCGCGGTGACGGCGGCTCCGGCGTCACCGCGACCGTGACACGCGCCACCCGGCCGCCAGAAGGGTGGCGCCCGCTCAATGGGACGGGAATCCGCGGCCGGCGCACCGGTAACCTGGAGCTCCAGCCGCACGACCGGGGAGTCCCTTGAGCACACCGTCACGACCGCGGTCGGGCCCCGGCGCACCGCCGGCCACCGCTCCCGCCACGACCGCACCGGTGCGCGCACCGTCGGTGCACGTGCGCGCCCTGCTGACCTGGCTGGTGATCTTCCCGAGCGTGGCGGTGGGGCAGGCCGTGATGGCGCCGCTGACCGAGGGCTGGCCGTCCCTGCTGCGCACGGGGGTGCTCACCGCGCTGGTCGTGCTGTTCGCCGTCCACGTCGGCGTGCCCCGGCTGCTGGGCCTGCACGCCCGCGTCGCCGCCGCTCGCGACCGCCGCTGAGTCGGCGCAGGCCCTCACCCGGTCGTGGGGGGCACCGGGTGGACCGCCGGGGGCGCTGCGCGCGGTGCCGCAGCGGGCAGCGCCCCCGGAGCCGGTCGTCAGGAGTTCTGGGGGAAACCCAGGTTCAGCCCACCGTGGGAGGGGTCCAGCCACCGCTCGGTGACGACCTTGCCGCGGGTGAAGAAGTGCACGCCCTCGGTGCCGTGGGCGTGGGTGTCACCGAACAGGGACGCCTTCCAGCCGCCGAAGGAGTAGTACGCCACCGGTACCGGCACCGGCACGTTGATCCCGATCATGCCGACCTGAACCTCGTTGCGGAACCGGCGGGCCGCGCCGCCGTCGTTGGTGAAGATGGCCACGCCGTTGCCGTACCGGTTGGCGTTGATCATCTCCACGCCGTCGGCGTACCCGTCCACGCGCAGCACGGACAGGACGGGGCCGAAGATCTCGTCGGTGTAGATCGACATGTCCGTGGAGACCTTGTCGAAGAGGGTGGGGCCCAGCCAGAAGCCGTCCGCGTCGCCGTCGGGGACGACCTCGCGGCCGTCGATGACGAGCTCGGCGCCCTCGGCCACACCGGCGTCGACGTAACCGGTGACCTTGTCGCGGTGCGCGCCGGTGACCAGCGGTCCCATGTCGCAGCCGCGGCGGCCGTCACCGGTGCGCAGCGTCGCCACGCGCTCCTTGATCTTCGCGATCAGCTCGTCGGCGATGGAGTCCACGGCCACCAGCGCCGAGACGGCCATGCAGCGCTCACCGGCGGAGCCGAAACCGGCGTTGACGGCCGCGTCGGCGGCCAGGTCCAGGTCGGCGTCGGGCAGGACCAGCATGTGGTTCTTCGCCCCGCCCAGGGCCTGCACGCGCTTGCCGTGGGAGGTGCCCGTCTCGTAGACGTACTGCGCGATGGGAGTCGACCCCACGAAGGAGATCGAGGCGACGTCGGGGTGCGTGAGCAGCCCGTCCACGGCGACCTTGTCGCCGTGCAGGACGTTGAAGACGCCGTCGGGCAGACCGGCGTCCTTCCACAGCTGCGCGATGAAGTTGGCCGCCGAGGGGTCCTTCTCGCTGGGCTTGAGCACCACGGTGTTGCCCGCCGCGATCGCCAGGGGGAAGAACCACATGGGCACCATGGCCGGGAAGTTGAACGGCGAGATGATGCCGACCACGCCCAGCGGCTGGCGCACGGAGTACACGTCGACCTTGGTCGAGGCGTTCTCGGTGAACCCGCCCTTGAGCAGGTGGTTGATCCCGCAGGCGACCTCCACGACCTCCTGGCCGCGGGAGATCTCCCCCAGGGCGTCGGAGAGGACCTTGCCGTGCTCGGCGGTGATGATCTCGGCGAGCTCGCCCTTGCGGGCGTTCAGCAGTTCGCGGAACTTGAAGAGCACCGTGGTGCGCCGGGCCAGCGAGGTGTCGCGCCAGGCCGGGTACGCAGCGCTGGCTGCGGCCACGGCGGCCTCCACGTCCGCGGGGGCGGCCACCGCCACGTTCTTCGTGACGCGGCCGGTCGCGGGGTCGTAGACGTCACCGAACCGGTCGCCGGACCCGGCGGTCGGGGCACCACCGATCCAGTGCTCGACGAGCGGGTGGTCGCTGCGCTGCGACGCGGCGCTGCCAGCGGCGGCGGTGGAGCTGGCGGTCGTGGTGGTCACGAGGGAGCCTCCTCGGTCACGGGTCGGCGGACCGCGCCATCATGCCACCGGAACACCCCCTTTTGTAAAGACAAGCTGTCATGCGGGTGGGGTGGTCGGCGCAGGACGGGCGTGGCGGCGCGGCCGCACCGGACGTAGCGTCGGGCGCATGAGCGATGCGCGGGGCCGTTCCTGGGCGCGACGGCGCGGCGGGCGCTACCGCTACGGCGAGTGGGCCGGCGGCCCCGACCCCCTCGCCCCGCCGTACGACGTGCGCGCCGCCCTCGACCGCGTCGGGCGCGAGGTGCTGGACGGGGGATCGCTGCGCGAGGCGCTGCGCGACCTGCTGCGCCACGGCCCCGACGGGCGCTCCGGCCTGGAGGACCTGCGGGCCCGCGCCGCCCGCCTGCGCCGCGAGGCCGCACGTCGCGGCGACCTCGACGGCGCGCTCACGAAGGCCCGCGCCCAGCTCGACCAGGCCCTCGCCGCCGAGCGCGAGGAGCTCGCCGCCCGCACCGGTGAGGACCCGCGCGCCGACGACGCCCGCTTCGCCGAAGCGCGCCTGGACGCCCTGCCCCGCTCCACCGCCCGGGCCGTGCGCGACCTGGAGGACTACGACTGGGCCTCCGAGCAGGCCCGGCAGCAGTACCGGCAGATCCTCGACGGGCTGCGCGAGGACGTCCTCGGCCAGCAGTTCCACGGGATGAAGCAGGCGCTGGAAGGCGGAGACCCGGCCGCGCTGCAGGCGATGAAGGACATGGTCGCCGACCTCAACGACCTCCTCGCCAAGCGGGCCCGCGGCGAGGACACGCAGGCCGACTTCGAGGACTTCATGTCCGAGCACGGCGAGACCCTCGGCGCGGACGCGGAGGGCGTGGAGGACCTCGACGGCCTCGTCGACCTGCTCGCCCGCCGCGCCGCCGCCGCGTCCCGCCTCATGCGCTCGCTGTCCCCCCAGCAGCGCGAGGAGCTGTCGCAGCTCGTGCAGCAGGCGTTCGGTGACGACCTCGACCTGCAGGCGCAGATGTCGCAGCTCTCCGACAACCTGCGCGCCCTGCGCCCCGACCTCGACACCGGTCGCGGCGAGCGCGTGCGCGGCGCGCGCGGCAGCGAACCCCTCGGCTACGGCGAGGCCGCCGACGCCCTGCAGGACATCTCCGAGCTCGACGACCTGCTGGACTCCCTCGGCCAGGAGCACCCCGGCGCGACCCTGGACGACGTCGACGTCGACGCCCTGGAGCGCCAGCTCGGCCGCGGCGCCGCCGACGACCTGCGCCGGCTGAAGGAGCTGGAGCGCGAGCTGCAGCGGCAGGGCTGGCTCACCCGCTCCGGGCAGGGCCTCACCCTCTCCCCCAAGGCGCTGCGCCGACTCGGGCAGACCGCGCTGCGCGACGTGCTGAACCGCGTCACGAGCGGTGGTCGCGGCGACCACGAGAACACCAGCGCCGGCGCCGGCGGGGAACCCACCGGCGCCACCCGCCGGTGGGAGTTCGGCGACGAGCAGCCCCTCGACGTCGTGCGCACCGTCTCCAACGCGCTGCGCCGCACCCGCCCCACCCCCGGTGGCGGCGTCCGCCTCAGCTGGGAGGACTTCGAGGTCGTCGAGACGGAACGCCGCGCCTCCGCCGCCGTCGCCCTCTGCGTGGACCTGTCGTTCTCCATGGCCGCCGAGGGCCGGTGGGGCCCCATGAAGGAGACCGCGCTCGCCCTCAGCCACCTCGTCTCCACGAAGTTCCCCGGCGACGCCCTGCAGGTCATCGGCTTCGGCCTGCACGCCGCCCCCATGACCCTCACCGAACTGGCCGAGGCCGAACCGGACTTCGTGCAGGGCACGAACCTCCAGCACGCCCTGAGCATCGCCCGCCGCCACCTGCGCCGGCACCCCGACGCAGAACCCGTCGTCCTCGTCATCACCGACGGCGAACCCACCGCCCACCTCGACGACAGCACCGGCACCCCCGAGGCGGTGTTCCAATGGCCCCCCACCAGCGCCACGATCCGCGCCACGGTCGCCGAGGTGGACCACCTCACCCGCTTCGGCGCCACGATCAACCTGTTCATGCTCGGCGAGGACCCCGGTCTGCGCCGCTTCGTCGAGGCCGTCGCCCGCCGCAACGGCGGCCGCGTCCTCTCCCCCAGCCCGGAGCGCCTCGGGCAGTTCGTCGTCGACGACTACCTCCGCTCGCGGTCGGGGCGTTCCTCCCGTCGCCGCGCGTCGTAGGGGCGCTGCCCAGCGGTGGCGCAGCACCCCCACCGGCCCACCACGGCGACCACGCGGACGGAACCCGGGGAAAGAACTCAGGCGAAGGCAGCACGCACGGCGTCCAGCACCTCGTGCGCCACCGCCAGCGCCCCCTCCTCGTCGGCAGCGACACCGTTCGGCAGCGCCGTCACCGCGATCGTCACCGCGCGCCCGTCCTCGGTGGCGCCTCCCCGCGTCTCGAAACCCGGGATGTCCCCGCCGTGCCCCCACAGCGGCTCACCTCCCGGGAGCGGGGAGCTGGACAGCCCCAGGCCGTAGCGCGCCCCCTCCCACAGGTCCGGCGACGGCACGGTGGTGCGCATCTGCTCCAGCGCGTCGCCGGACAGGAGCTCGCCGGACAGCAGCGCGACCGTGAACCTGTTGAGGTCGCTGGGCGAGGCGACGAGCGCGCCGGCCGCCCACCCCCACGACGGGTCCAGCTCGGTGATGTCCCGCCACGGCTGCGCGGTGGAGTCGCGGTGGAACGCCGCCGGGTGCTCGCCGCGGAAACCCTGTTCCCCGGGGTGCGGGAAGAACGTCTCGCACAGTCCCAGCGGCTCGGTGATCCGGGTCCGCACCAGTTCGGCCAGGGGCCGGCCGGCGACGCGCTGCGCGAGCAGCCCGGCGACCACGTACCCGGTGTTGCTGTACGCCCACGTCTCCCCCGGCGCCGACGTCGCGGGCTGCTCGGCGACGAGGTCGAGGAGCTGCCGGGGTTCGTAGTAGCGCTCCCGCAGGGCGAACCAGTCGGTCGTGCCGAAGAACCCGGTGTAGTTCGGCAGGCCGGCGGTGTGCTGCAGGACCTGCCGCACCGTGATCTCGCGGCCGTCCCCGCCGGGGCCGCGCAGCAGCCCGGGCAGGTGCGCCTCGACCGGCTCGTCGAGGTCGACGAGCCCCTCGTCGACGAGCTGCAGCACGACGGTCGCCACGTACGTCTTGGTGTTGCTGCCGACGCGGACGCGCCCGTCCACGGGCACCGGCCCGACGGAGCTCGCGGTGAGGTCGTCCACGCGCCCGTCGGCGTCACGCACGCTCGCCAGCGCGGACGGGAACCCGACGTCGTGCACGAGGTGGTCCAGGTGCTCCTGCAGCGGGTGGCGCCGGCGGCGGGGGGTCGCGGCGGCACCGGGTGCCGCGGCGACGGCCCCGGCGGTGAGCGCGGCTCCCCCGAGGGCGCTGAGCAGGGAGCGGCGCGAGGGGGCGGCGAGGGTGGTGGTGGTCACGTCGTTCTCCTGACGTCGGCGGGTGGGTGTTCCCATCCGACCGGAGGGCTGCGTCTCGTTCGAGGGGGTGAGCGGGTGTCCCGGTGCGGGGGTTTCCCCTACCGGGGAGCTCCAGATCAGGGCCGGGTTCCCGCCCGGGCGGGCACCACGGGCCGAGACGAGGAAGCCCTGGAGCCGACCCTGGTCCCGGCGCTCACCGCAGCGCACGGCAGGACGGTGGGGGTGCGGAGGCCGGCGTCCGGAGCCCGCCCTCGGTGTTCACCCGACGCGGTGCACCGAGCAGCGGGCGGAGAGCCGGCCGCAGCACCCCCACCGGCCCACCACCGCGACCACGCGGACGGGACCGGACCGGCCGGCTCAGCCCAGGGCGGTGGCGAGGTCCGCGATGAGGTCGTCCGCGTCCTCCAGGCCCACGGACAGGCGCACGAGGTCGTCCGGGACCTCCAGGAGGGAACCCGCCACCGAGGCGTGGGTCATCTTCCCGGGGTGCTCCACGAGCGACTCCACACCGCCGAGGGACTCGGCGAGGGTGAACAGCTCGGTGCCCTTGCACACGCTCAGGGCGTCCTCGACGCTGGCGGTGCGGAAGGAGATCATCCCGCCGAAGCGGCGCATCTGCCTGACCGCGACGTCGTGGTTGCGGAACTCCGGCAGCCCCGGGTACAGCACCTTCGTCACGCGGGGGTGGGACTGCAGGAACTCCACGATCCGCTCGGCGTTGTCGCAGTGCCGCTCCATGCGCACGGCGAGGGTCTTCAGGCCGCGCTGCACCAGCCAGGAGTCGAAGGGCCCGGGCACGGCGCCCATGGAGTTCTGGTGGAAGCCGATGCGCTCGGCGATCGTGCTGCCGCGGCCGTCGTCGCCGTCGCGCACGACGACGGCGCCGCCGACGACGTCGGAGTGGCCACCGGCGTACTTGGTGGTGGAGTGCACGACGAGGTCGGCGCCCAGCAGCAGCGGGGTCTGCAGGTACGGGGTGGCGAAGGTGTTGTCGACGACGAGGAGCGCGCCGGCGGCGTGCGCGATCTCGGCGATGGCGGCGATGTCGCCGATCGTCAGCAGCGGGTTGGTGGGCGTCTCCAGCCACACCAGGCGGGTGCCGCCGGGACGGACGGCCTCGCGCACGGCGTCGAGGTCGGCGAGGTCGGCGGGGGTGTGCTCCACGCCCCACGGCTCGGCGACCTTCTTCACCAGGCGGTAGGTGCCGCCGTAGGCGTCGTTCGGGATGACGACGTGGTCGCCGGGCTTGAGCAGCGCGCGCAGCACGGTGTCCTCGGCGGCCAGGCCGGAGGCGAACGCGAAGGCGGCGTCGCCCTGCTCCAGGGCCGCGAGCTGCACCTCCAGGGCGGTGCGGGTGGGGTTGCCGGAGCGGGAGTACTCGTAGCCGGTGCCCAGGCCGGTGCGCAGGCCGCCGACACCGTCCTGCTTGTAGGTGGACACCTGGTAGATCGGGGTCACGACGGCGCCGGTGGCCGGATCGGCCTCCTGACCGGCGTGCAGGGCGCGGGTGGAGAAGCCGGGCGTCGCGGGGGTGCCGCCGGCGGGGCTGTCGGGAGTCGTCACGGTCGGCAAGCCTACGCACGGCGGGGAAGGTCCCGGCGGTCCCCGTGGTTGGACGGAGCACCACGAGGGAGGAGCTGGTCTTGCTGTTCGGCAACCCGTACAAGACGCGCATGGTGACCCGCGAGGAGGCCCTGCCCGGCTCGCCGGTGCGGCGCTTCGAGGTCCCGTCCACCCACGCCGTGCTCGGCACGCCGCTCCAGGGCCCCTGGCCCGAGGGCACCGAGGTGATCTCGTTCGCGATGGGCTGCTTCTGGGGGGCGGAGCGCATCTTCTGGCGCCAGCCGGGGGTGGTGACCACGGCCGCCGGGTACCAGGGCGGCTTCACCGAGAACCCGACGTACGAGGAGTCGGTGACGGGCCGCACCGGGCACGCCGAGACGGTCCTGGTCGCCTACGACCCGTCGGTGACCGGCCCGGAGCAGCTGCTGAAGGTCTTCTGGGAGAACCACGACCCCACGCAGGGCTACCGGCAGGGCAACGACCGCGGCACCGAGTACCGCTCGGCCGTCTACACGACGACGGACGAGCAGCGGGCGGCCGCCGAGCGCACCCGGGAGACGTTCCAGCGGGAGCTGACCGGGCACGGGCACGGCGAGATCACCACCGAGATCCGCCCGGCGAGCGAGGCGGGCCCGTTCTGGTACGCGGAGGAGCACCACCAGCAGTACCTGCACAAGGTCCCGAACGGGTACTGCAACCACGGCCCGAACGGGCTGACCTGCCAGATCGGCCTGGTCGGCACCGGGGAGTGAACCGGTCGTGAACGGTCGAGGGGGCGGTGCCGCGCGGTCGCGGCACCGCCCCCTCGCGCGTTCCCGCGGCGCCCCGGGGCACCACCCCGCAGGCGCCGCCGCCCACCGTCCGTGCCGGTGGTGGGCTGTGGACTGGCTAGGCTCCGCGGTCGAAGGAGGTCACCCGAGTGGAGCAGGAGCCCGTACCCACCGCACCCGGAGCCGTGCTGCGCGTGGCGGCCGTGGACGACCACCCGGCGCTGCTGACGGGGCTGCGCGTGGAGCTGGCCGACCACGGCGTCCAGCTCGTCGCGACCGCGCCGACGGTGCCGCAGCTGCTGCGCGCCCTCGGTGGGGGCACCACCGGTGACGAGCACGCCGCGGGCGGTGGCGGCGCGGTCCCGGTGGTGCTGCTGGACCTGCGCCTGGGCGACGGCTCCCGGCCGGCGGACAACGTCGGCGCGCTGCTGCGGGCCGGCAGCCGCGTCCTCGTCTACACCGAGGGCCGCCAGCACGCCGAGGCCTCCGAGGCCCTGCGCGCCGGCGCGCAGGGCGTGCTGCTGAAGGACCGCCCGGTGGCGGCGCTGGCGGAGGCGCTGCGCGCGGTCGCCGACGGCGAGACGCTGCCGTCGGCGGAGACGGCCGCGGCGCTGCAGGTCGACGCCGACCTGGCCGGGCACCTCTCGCCGCAGGAGCGCCGCGTGCTGGAGCTGTACGCCGGGGGGATGCCGGCGCGCTCGGTGGCGCTGCGCCTGGGGGTGACGCTGGAGACCGCCAAGAGCTACCTCAAGCGCATCCGCGCCAAGTACGCCGCGCTGGACCGGCCCGCCTACACGCGCATGGAGCTGTACCGGCGCGCCGTGGAGGACGGCGTGCTGAGCCCGCTGCCCCCCGCCACCCCTCCCGCCGCGCCACCGGTGCCCGGTGCGGGCGGCCCCCCGCCCGGCGGGTGACCGCGCGCAGCGGCCACCGCCTGGTCGCCCTGGTGCTGGCGCTGTCGCTGCTGTCGCTGGTGCCGACGATCGCCTCCGCGAGCGCGGGGCACGGGCCCCGGCCCCCGCTGGCGTGGAGCGTGCCCGTCCTCACCGGCTACGCGGTGCTGCTGGTGCTGCTGCTGGCGCAGGCGGCGCACGGCCGGCCGCGACCGTGGCTGCCGTGGGCGCTGGTCGTGCTCGGGGACGCGGCCCTGGCGACGTGGCCGCTGGTGGTCCCCGGGCGGGCCGAGCAGGCCCCGTGGGTGCTGGCCCTGTCGCCGCTGACCGCGGGTGCGGGGGCGGTGGCGGCCGGCCTGGGTGCGGCCGTGGGGCTGGGCCTGGTGCACGTCGGCCTGCGCGCGCTGGTGCAGGCGGCGGGGGTGTGGGTGGTGCCCCCGGTGGCGTTCGCCCTGGACGCCCTGCTGGTGCTCGTGGTCGTCCCGGCGGTGTGGGTGGCGGTGGCGGCCGTGCGCTCCTCGGGCGCCCGGCTGGAGCAGGCGCGCTCGCGCGCGGAGGAAGCGGCGGCGCGGGAGTCCGCGGCGCGCGCCGCAGAGCTGGAGAACACCCGCTGGGACGCCATCGTGCACGACGACGTGCTGGCCGCCCTGACGACGACGGCGCAGGCTCGCGGGGCGGCGGGGCGCGCCGAGGCGCGGGAGGCGGCGCGCACCGCCCTGGCGCGCGTGGAGGGTGAGCGCCCGGCGGCACGGGCGGCGCTGCCGGTGGCGCGGGTGTGGGCGCGGGTGGCGGACGCCGTGCGGGAGCTGCACCCGGGTGCGCTGCTCGACGGGCCGGGCGAGGGGCCGGGCGAGGGGCCGGGCGACGTGGGGGCGCTGGACCCCGAGGCCGCCGAGGCGCTGAGCACCGCGACCGCGGAGCTGGTGCGCAACGCCGTGCGCCACGGCGCCGACGCCACCGGCGCTCCCCCACCGGTGCGGGTGCGCGCACGGCTGCGCGCCGGGGCGGACGGGGAACGGCTGCTGGTGGAGGTGCGCGACGCCGGCCCCGGGTTCGGCGCCCGGGCGCCCGGCGCCTGGCGCCTGGGCCTGGCGGTGTCGGTGCACGGGCGGGTCCGCGCCGTCGGCGGTGCGGCGCGCCTGCGCTCGTGGCCGGGGACGGGCACCTGCGCGCTGCTGTCCGTGCCGGTGCTGCCCGCGGCGCCGGGCGACGGGCACGACGGGGACGACGGGCTCGACGGGGGGACGGGGCGGTGAGGGCGGTGCAGCGCGCCTGCGCCGCGGGGGCGGCGCTGTGGCTGGTCTCGCACGCGCCGCTGCCGGCGCTGCTGTCGCTGGACGTGCACCGCCTGCCCTCGCTGAGCCTGGTGGCGGTGGGCGCCGTGCTGACCGCGTCGGCCCTGCTGCTGCGGCCGCTGCTGGGCGGGCCGACGCGGCTGGGGGCCGGGGCGGCCTGGGCGGCGGCCGCGCTCGTGCCGCTGTCCGGGCTGGCGGTGATGCCGTGGCTGCCGGTGACCGCGTGGCGCACCTACGCGAACTGGTGGCCGGGCGCGACGCAGGTGCTCGTGGTGGCGCTGGTGGTGCGCCGGCGGTGGCCGGCGGCGCTGGCCGCGGAGGTGGCGTCCGCGCTCGTCGTGGCGGTGCTGGTGCTGCGGGCGGGTGTGGTGGAGCCGGCCGCGTGGATCGCCGCCCTGGAGCAGCCGGCGCTGCTGTGGTTCAGCGCGGCGGTCGGGGTGCGCGTGCTGTTCGACCGCACCGCGCGCGAGGTGACGCGCTACGAGGAGGTGGCGGCGCGGGCCGCGGCGCAGGAGGCCGCGGTCGCGGCGCGCGGCGCCAGCGCGCGGCAGCGCCGGGCGGACCTGGACCTGGGGGCGCTTCCGCTGCTGCGGCGGGTGGCGGCCGCGGACCCGGCCGACGAGCGCGCCTGGGAGCAGCTGCCGCGCGCGGCGGTGGGGCTGGAGCGCCGGTTGCGCGACGACCTGCGCGCGCGGGCCCTGCTGGACGAGCCGGTGCGCGCGCAGCTGCGCGCGGCCCGTGCCCGCGGCTGCACCGTGGACGTGGTCGACGACCGCGCGGTGCGCGGCGACGACGAGGGGTTCCTCGCGGGGGTGCGCGGGGTGCTCACGACGGTGCTGCCGTCGTGCGCGGACGGCACGGTGACGCTGCGCCTGCCGCCGGGCGGGAGCCCGGCCACCCTGGCGGTCGAGGCGGCGCCGGCCACGACCGCCGCGGTGGCGTGGGCGCTGCAGGCGCGCCTGCCCGCGCACCTGGCCCTGGACGTGGACGTCGACGCGGTGGACGGCTCGCTGTGGGCGGAGCTGCGGGCGCGCTGACCGGCCCGCCGCCGGCGCACCGGTCGGCGGGCCGGCCGGCGGCTCAGGCCTCGAAGCCGTGCACGGCCAGGTAGGTGCGCAGGCGCCGGGCCGCCAGCTCGGGCTCGGCCAGCACGCCGGCCTCGTCGGCGAGCCGGAACGTCTCGGCCTGGTGCACGGCGCTGCGCGCGGCGTGCAGGCCGCCGACCATCGCGTAGCCGTCCTGGCGGCCGTCGAGCCAGTTGAGGAACGCGATGCCGGCCTTGTAGTAGGGCGTGGGTGCGCCGAACACGTGCCGGGCCAGCGGCAGCGTGGGGTCCAGGGCGGCGTGGAACCCCGCCGTGTCGCCGGCGTCGAGGCGGGCCAGGCCCGCGGCGGCGGCGGGGGCGATGCCGGCGAAGATGCCGAGCAGCGCGTCGGAGCGGTGCTCGCCGTCGCCCGCGATGAGCTCGGGGTAGTTGAAGTCGTCGCCGGTGTACAGGCGCACGCCCGCGGGCAGCCGGCGGCGCAGCTCGCGCTCGTGGTCGGCGTCCAGCAGGGAGACCTTCACCCCGTCGACCTTCCCGGCGTGCGCGTGCACGAGGTCCACGAACGCGTCGGTGGCGGCGGCGACGTCGCGCGAGCCCCAGTAGCCGGCGAGCGCCGGGTCGAACACCTCCCCCAGCCAGTGCAGCACCGCGGGGCGCTGCACCTGCCCCAGCAGCCGGCCGTACACCGAGGCGTACTCCTCGGCGCTGCGGGCGCTGGCGGCCAGGTGCCGGCTGGCCATGAGGATCACCTGGGCGCCGGCGTCCTCGACGACGGCGATCTGCTCCTCGTAGGCGGCCACGACGTCGGCGAGCGGGTGGGTGCCGGGGGCGAGCTGGTCGGTACCGGCACCGGCGGCGATGCGGCCGCCGACGGCCGCGGCCTCGGTGGCGCTGCGGCGCACGAGCTCGGCGGTGGCGGCCCAGTCCAGGCCCATGCCGCGCTGGGCGGTGTCCATGGCCTCGGCGACCCCGAGCCCGAGGCCCCACAGGCGGTGCCGGAACGCCAGGGTGGCGTCCCAGTCCAGCTCGGCCGGGGCACCGGGCACGGTCTCCGAGCCGGTGCGGGGCACGACGTGGGCGGCGGCGAACGCGATGCGGCTGGTGGGCGGCCCCGCGGGCACCTCCCAGGCGACGGGCTCGTGCACGGCGTGCTCGACGACCTCCACGCCGCCGCCGGCGCTGCGGCGCGGCAGGCGCAGCACGGTGCCGGTGGTGGCGTGCCCGGCCGCGGTGGCGGGCCGCGCCTCGGCGGGGGCGCTCACAGGGCCAGCTCCGCCAGCTCGATGCGCCGGCCCTGCGCGGAGGAGGCCAGGCCGGCCTCGGCCAGGCGGACGCCGCGCGCGCCGGAGGCGAAGTCGTAGGGGTGGGGGGCGTCCTCGACGACGTGGCGGACGAACTGCTCCCACTGCACCTTGAAGCCGTTGTCGAAGCCGCCGGGCTCGTTGTCGGGGACCTCGAGCCAGTCGTCGCGGTAGCGGTGCTGCTCGGGCAGGTCGGGGTTCCACACGGCGCGCGGGGTGGCGCTGCGCGGCTGCACGCGGCAGCCGAACAGGCCGGCCACGGCGCTGCCGAGGGTGCCGTCGACCTGGAACTCGACGAGCTCGTCGCGGTCGACGCGCACGGCCCAGGAGGAGTTCAGCTGGGCGATGATCCCGCCCTCGAGCTCGAAGATCGCGTAGGCGGCGTCGTCGGCGGTCGCCTTGTACGCCTCGCCGTTCTCGTCGTGGCGCACGGGCACGTGGGTGACGGCGCGGGCGGTGACGGCCTCGACGGGGGCGATGACCTGCTCGAGGACGTAGTTCCAGTGGCAGAACATGTCGGCGACGATGCCGCCGCCGTCCTCGGCGCGGTAGTTCCAGCTGGGGCGCTGCGCGGGCTGCCAGTCGCCCTCGAACACCCAGTAGCCGAACTCGCCGCGCACGGAGAGGACCTCGCCGAAGAAGCCGGAGTCGACGAGCCGCTTGAGCTTGCGCAGGCCGGGCAGGAACAGCTTGTCGTGCACGACGCCGTTCTTGACGCCGGCGGCGGTGGCCGCCTCCGCCAGGCGCACGGCGCCCTCGAGGGTCTCGGCGGTGGGCTTCTCGGTGTAGACGTGCCGGCCGGCGGCGATCGCGGCGAGGATGGAGCGCTCGCGCACCGAGGTTAGCTGCGCGTCGAAGTAGACCGGGTAGTCGTCGTCGGCGAGGGCGTCGTCGACGCTGGTGGTCCACCGCTCCAGGCCGTGCCGCTGGGCGATCTCGCGCAGCTTGGCCTCGTTGCGGCCCACCAGCAGGGGTTCGAGCTGCACGCGGCTGCCGTCGGAGAGCTCCACACCTCCCTGCTCGCGGATCGCCAGCACCGAGCGCACCAGGTGCTGCCGGTAGCCCATGCGTCCCGTGACGCCGTTCATCACCACTCCGAGGCGCTGCGTCATCGCTGCTCCTCCTCCTCACCGGGTCGCGCCCCTGCACGGGGCGTGGTTGGAAAGCGCTTCCCAGACGGTAGGCCCCGGAGGCGCCCCCGTGCAAGGACCCCGTCCGGGCCGCCCGCGTGAGCCCCGTCTCGTTGAGCCCTGGAACACCACCGAACCTCCACAGGCCGACGGGGCGCCGTTCGCCGCGAACGCTCACGGGCGCCCCTCCGCCGCTGCTAGGTTCGCCGCGCTCGCCGAGCCGCTCGGGGGATCGGCGGCGGGGTTCCACGACGCGCCGACCGGCGCGCGCTCCGGCGCACCGCACCACCCCCCAGGACCACCCGGAGGTAGGGCGCGTGGGCGTCTTCCGCACGATCGTCTTCCCCTCGCTGCGGCTGGTGGTGTGGGCCGCCATCGCCGTCGCCCTGCTGTGGCTGGCCTTCGGGCGCGCCACCACCGCCGACGGGGAGGCCGCCGCCAGCCCCTCCGCGGTGCTCGAGCCCGCCACCACGGCCGTCGTGCGCGGCGACGTGGTGAACACCGTCTCCCTCACCGGCACCATCTCCGCCGACCCCGCCACCACCGTGAAGTCCACCGCCGCCGGCGAGGTCGGCAAGGTGCGCGCCGAGGTCGGCCAGGCCGTCGAGAAGGGCACCGTGCTGTTCACGGTCCTCGTGCCCGTCGAGGAGACCGCGGTCGCCGCGCCCCCCGCCACCGATCCCGCGGCGCCCGCCGCCCCTGCCGCCCCCGCGGCCCCCGCGGCCCCGCGCACCCGGGCGGTGAACGTCACCGCCCCCGCCGCCGGCACGCTGGCCACCCTCGACGTCCTGCCCCGGCAGGAGGTCAGCGTCGGGCAGGCCGTCGCCACCGTCTCCCCCGGCACCCTCAGCGCCTCCGCGCCCCTGACGCAGGAGCAGCAGTTCCGCCTGCTCGCCCCGCCCACCACCGCGCAGGTCACCGTCCCCGGCGGGCCCGGCACGTTCGAGTGCACGGACCTGCGCACCGGCACGCCCAGCGCGACCGCCCCGGAGGCCCCCGCCCCGGACGCCGGCTACGTGGACCCCTACGCCGACCCCGCGCAGGCCACCACCGGCGCCACCGTCTCCTGCCGCGTGCCCGAGGGCGTGCAGGTCTTCGCCGGGCTGTCCGCCACCGTGGACGTCACCGCCGGCACGGCCACCGGGGTGCTCACGGTGCCCGTGACCGCCGTGCGCGGCCGCGTGGACACCGGAACCGTCTGGGTCGTCGACGCCACGGGCGCCCAGACCGAGACCGAGGTGGGCCTCGGCCTGACCGACGGCGCGGTCGTGGAGGTCACCGAGGGGCTGACCGAGGGCGCGCAGGTCCTGCAGTTCACGCCCGGCAGCGACCAGGTGAGCGACCCGTACGCCCCCGGCGGGATGTACGGGGGGTACTGAGCGATGACCGCCGCGCTGTCCCTGCAGCAGGTCAGCCGCTCCGTGCCCCTGCCCGACGGCACGACCCTGCGCATCCTCACCGGCGTCGACCTCGAGGTCGCCGCCGGCGAGCACGTCGCCGTCGTCGGCCGCTCCGGCTCCGGCAAGTCGACGCTGCTGAACATCGTGGGCCTGCTGGACTCCCCCACCTCCGGGCAGTACCTGCTCGACGGTCGCCCGGTGAGCGGGCTGTCCGCCCGCCGCACCGCGCGCCTGCGCGGGGAGACGTTCGGGTTCGTGTTCCAGCAGTTCAACCTGCTGCCGGGGCGCACCGCCACCGAGAACGTCGCCTCCCCGCTGCTGTACGCCTCCGGCCGGGAGTTCCTGGCCCGCAAGCGGATCGCGCGCGCCATGCTGGAGCGCGTCGGCCTGGGCGGGCGGCTGGACACCATGCCGGAGAAGCTCTCCGGCGGTGAGCAGCAGCGCGTCGCCCTGGCCCGCAGCCTGGTGCGCCGGCCCCGCGTGCTGCTGGCCGACGAGCCCACCGGCGCCCTCGACGTCGACACCGGATCGGCCGTCATGGACGTCCTGGAGGAGCTCGTGCGCGTGGACGGCACCACCCTGATCACCATCACGCACGACCTGTCGGTGGCCGCGCGCGCCGACCGGCAGTTCCGCCTCGACCACGGCGTGCTCACCGAGATCACCCGCGACGCCGTCGCCGCCGCCACCGCGCACCGGGAGACGGTGTGATGAGCCGCTGGCTGCTGGGGCCCGTCGCGGCCGTCACCGAGGCGTGGGGCGAGGTCCGCGTGCACCGCACCCGCGTCGTGCTCTCCCTCGTCGGGGTGTTCCTGGCCGTGTTCGCGATGACCACCATCACCGCGGCCGGGAACATGGGCCGGCAGATGATGCTGGAGAGCACCGAGCGGTCCTCGGGCCGTGCGGCGACGCTGCAGGCGTCCGCCTCGCCGATGACGGGCCCGACGAGTGCGCAGAGCGCCGACACGGCCGTGCGGGCGATGCGCGAAGCGGCCGAGCGCCACGAGATCACCTGGTCGGGCTTCGTGTCGCAGGGCTCCGGGCAGATGACGGTGCGCTTCCCCTCCGGGGCGCAGCTGGTCACCTTCTCCGCGGTGGACCCGAACTACGGCACCATGCACCGCGCACTCACGGACGAGGGACGGTTTCTGAACGCCGGGGACGACGCGGCGTACTCGCCCCGCCTCGTCGTCAACGGGGCTTTCGCGGAACTGCTCGGCGGCTTCGACGAGCGGGCACCGACGACGGTCGCGCTCGGCGGCGACCGGCCGGTGACCGCCACGATCGTGGGAGTCATGGAGGTGCCCTACTCCGACCCGGAGGTGCCCGCCGCGTACGTGCTGAACTCCGCCGCGCAGGCGTGGGGGCTGATCGACCCGGCGATGAGCGGGCCGCCCACCTTGGAGCTGTGGGTGCCCGACGCGGACGCGGAGGCCCTCGTGGCCGTGCTGCAGTCCGAGCTCGAGAGCAGCCTGCCGGGGTACTACGTGAGCGTCTACCGCTCCGACGCGGGCGAGGCCCTCGGCGTCGTCGACCTCGTCCTCGCCTACGGGGTGCGCGGGGTGGGCGTCTTCGCCCTCGTCCTCGGCGGCATCGGCGTGCTCAACGTCGGCCTGGTGACGGTGCGCCAGCGCATCCGGGAGATCGGCGTGCGCCGCAGCTTCGGCGCCACCGGCGGCCGGGTGTTCTTCGCGGTGCTCCTGGAGAGCGTGGCGGCCACCTTCGTGGCCGGGTTCGCGGCGGTGGCGCTGTCGGTGCTGCTGGTCTCGAACTTCCCGCTGGAGGCGGTGCTGCCGCCGGGGGTCGTCCTGCAGGACGTGCCCGCGTTCCCGGTGTCCGCGGCCGTCGAGGGGCTGCTGGCCGCCACGGCCGTGGGGGCGCTCGCCGGGATCGTGCCGGCGACCATGGCCGTGCGGGCGAAGGTCATCGACGCGATCCGGTACTGAGGCGATCGGCTGCCGAGCGCGAGCGGGGCCCCGCGGTGCGCGCACCGCGGGGCCCCGCTCGCGCTCGGCAGCCGATCGCCTCAGTACCGGATCGCGTCGATGACCTTCGCCCGCACGGCCATGGTCGCCGGCACGATCCCGGCGAGCGCCCCCACGGCCGTGGCGGCCAGCAGCCCCTCGACGGCCGCGGACACCGGGAACGCGGGCACGTCCTGCAGGACGACCCCCGGCGGCAGCACCGCCTCCAGCGGGA
>NZ_JBBBEM010000079.1:0-955 GCF_037154035.1 Kineococcus sp. G2
CAGTGGCGGGTGGCCACGTACGCCAGCAGGTCCTGCCGCGTGATGACCCCGGAGGGCTTGCCGTCCTCGACGACCACGGCGGCGTCGGCGCGGGCGAGGACCTCGCGGGCCTCCTCCACGGACTGCCCCGCCCCCACCAGCGGCAGGGCCGGGCCCAGGTGCGCGGAGACGGCGTCGGACATCTTCGCCGCACCGCTGAACACCTTGTCCAGCAGGTCGCGCTCGGTGACGGCACCGGCGATCTCCCCGGCCATCACGGGCGGCTCGGCGCCCACGACGGGCAACTGCGAGACGCCGAACTCGCGCATGATCTCGATGACGTCGTGGACCGTCTCCGTGGGGTGCGTGTGCACCAGGGCCGGCAGGCCCGTGGACTTCGCGCGCAGCACGTCGCCGGCGGTGCCGCCCTCGGCCTCGTCGAGGAAGCCGTAGGACGCCATCCAGTCGTCGTTGAAGATCTTGCCCAGGTAGCCGCGGCCGCCGTCGGGCAGCAGCACCACCACGACGTCGTCCGGCCCGAGGCCCTGCGCCACCCGCAGCGCGGCCACGACGGCCATGCCGCAGGAGCCGCCGACCAGCAGGCCCTCCTCGCGCGCCAGGCGGCGCGTCATCTGGAAGGACTCGGCGTCGGAGACGGCGACGATCTCGTCGGGGATCGAGGGGTCGTAGGCGCTGGGCCAGAAGTCCTCGCCCACGCCCTCCACCAGGTAGGGGCGCCCCGTGCCGCCGGAGTACACCGAGCCCTCGGGGTCGGCGCCGATCACCCGCACCGGGCCCTGCTCCTTGAGGTAGCGGCCGGTGCCGGTGATGGTGCCGCCGGTGCCCACGCCGGTGACGAAGTGGGTGACCCTCCCGTCGGTGTCGGCCCAGATCTCCGGGCCGGTGGTCTCGTAGTGGCTGCGGGGGCCGTTGACGTTGGCGTACTGGTTGGGCTTCCACGCCCCCTCGATCTCGC
>NZ_JBBBEM010000080.1:0-5528 GCF_037154035.1 Kineococcus sp. G2
CACGCCGGTGACGAAGTGGGTGACCCTCCCGTCGGTGTCGGCCCAGATCTCCGGGCCGGTGGTCTCGTAGTGGCTGCGGGGGCCGTTGACGTTGGCGTACTGGTTGGGCTTCCACGCCCCCTCGATCTCGCGCACCAGGCGGTCGGAGACGGAGTAGTACGACTGCGGGTCCTCCGGCGGCACCGCCGTCGGGCACACCACGACCTCGGCCCCGTACGCCTTGAGGACGTTGCGCTTGTCGGCGCCGACCTTGTCCGGGCAGACGAAGACGCACCGGTACCCGCGCTGCTGCGCTACCAGGGCCAGGCCGACGCCGGTGTTGCCGCTGGTGGGTTCCACGATGGTGCCGCCGGGCTTGAGCGCACCCTCGGCCTCCGCGGCGTCGATCATCCGCGTGGCGATGCGGTCCTTCACGGAGCCGCCGGGGTTGAGGTACTCCACCTTCGCCAGCACGGTGCAGGCCAGGCCCTCGGTGACGCGGTTGAGCTTGACGAGCGGTGTCCCGCCCACGAGGTCGACGACGGACTCGGCGTAGCGCATGGCGCCATTCTCGCCCACCGCCCCGCCCGCGCCTCTCACAGCCCGCGCCGCAGCTCCAGCACCACGTCCAGGGCGGCCGCGAGCGCCGCGTCGTCGCCGTGGGCGAGGACGTCGGCACCGGTGACGGCGAGCTGGTCGCCCACGCCGTGCAGCGCCAGCCGGGGCAGCTCGCGCCGCGGGCGCCCCTCGGCGTCGGCGGCGAGGTCGGCGAGCGCCTGCGCGGCGCGGCGAACCAGCTCGGCGCGGACCCCGGCGGCACCCTCGCGGGCCCGGTCCAGCTGGGACAGCGGCATCGAGCGCACCCGGTCCGCCTGCAGGGCCAGGACGCGCGAGAGCTCGGCGCGCACGGCCGCGGGGGCCGGCGCGCCGAGCTCGTCGGGCGTGCTCAGCTGCTCGTCGATCAGTCGTCGCCGCGCAGGATGGCGATGAGGCGCAGGACCTCCAGGTACAGCCACACCAGGGTGACGACCAGGCCGAACGCCGCCCGCCAGGACTCGTTCACCGGCAGGCCGTTGCGCACGCCCTGCTCGACGTAGTCGAAGTCCAGGACGAGGAACAACGAGGCCAGCACGACGCCGAAGCCGCTGACGAGGATCGGCAGCAGGCCGCCGCCGGAGTAGACGCTGGTGCCGCCGAAGGCGGCGAAGCCCAGGTTGACCAGGGCGAAGACGAGGTAGCCGAGGCCGGCGATCGTCAGGACCTTGGTGAACTTCGGGCTGTTGCGGATGACGCCCGTCTTGTAGGCGAGCAGCATGGCCGCGAAGGCGCCCAGGGTGCCGAGCACCGCCTGGCCGACGATGCCGTCGTAGAAGGCGGAGTAGGCGTGGGAGATGGCCCCCACGAAGACGCCCTCCACGGCCGCGTAGGCGAACATCACGCCGGGGCGGACCTTCTTGGACAGCTGCGCCCACATGGCCAGGACGAAGCCGACCAGGGCGGCGCCGAGGGCGATCGGCAGCCCGACGTCCGCCAACCACGCCGCACCGGCACCCAGGGCGAGGACGCCACCGAGCAGGGCGGTGCGCACCACGACGTCGTCCAGCGTCATCCGGCGCGACTGCGTCGGCGTGGCGGACGGCTTGCGGTACCAGTCCTCGAGCGTGCGCGCGTCGGCGTCGGCCGGCGCGCGGCCCGACGGCGGCGCGTCGAACGTGGCGTAGCCGCCGTTGCGGAACTCCGCGTTGCGGGCGAAGACCGGGTTCTTGCTCTGCATGGCTCCCTCCGGGGGCGAGTCGTTGCCGGTTCAACGCCCTGCGGGGTGCGGGCGTTCCCGCCGCCGGCGGCGCTCCCGGTGGGCCGGGAGCGCCTCGCGGTACCCGGGACGGGACTCGAACCCGCACGCCGCGAACGGCCCGGGGGTTTAAGCCCCGTGCGCCTGCCAGTTACGCCACCCGGGCGGGAGGACGTCAGCAGGGTAGCCAGTGCGCGGCGCCGTCCGGCGGGCCGGTCGCGCCGGTCAGGTCCCGGCCGCGCCGCTCAGCTGCGCGAGCCGGCTCACCACCGCGTCGAGCATCGGCTCGGTGAGCCGGCCGGTGGCGGTGTTCTGCCGGCTGACGTGGTAGCTGCCCAGCAGGTGCACGGGGCCGTCGGGGCAGGTCAGCACCGCCTCGGCACCGTGCCCGAAGCGCGGCTGCGGGCGCGGCACCGACCAGCCGGCGCGGCGGGCGGCCGTCAGCGACGACGCCCAGGCGAAGGCGCCCAGCGCCAGCACGGCCCGCACGTGCCCGGTCAGCGCGGCCAGCTCCGCGTCCAGCCAGCCCGCGCAGGTGTCGCGCTCGCCGGTGGTGGGCTTGTTGTCCGGCGGGGCGCAGCGCACCGGCGCCACGATGCGGGTGCCGACCAGCTCCAGACCGTCGGCGGCGTGCACGGAGGTGGCCCGCGTGGCCAGGCCCGCGCGGTGCAGGGCGGCGACGATCCAGTCGCCGGAGCGGTCACCGGTGAACATCCGCCCGGTGCGGTTGCCGCCGTGCGCGGCCGGCGCCAGGCCCACGACGAGCGCGCTCGGGGTGTCCACGCCCAGGCTGGGCACCGGCCGGCCCCAGTACGGCTCCTGGCGGTAGGCGCGCCGCCGGGTGCGGGCAACCTCCTCGCGCCAGGCGACCAGCCGCGGGCAGGCCCGGCACACGCACGAGCGGGCCACCACCTCGCGCGCCCCGCCGGCCGCGGCGGCCAGGGCGCGCACCTGATCGGCGTCGTGGGCGACGGGGGTGCCCGGCGCGGACGGCTCGCCCGGCCAGCCGGAACCGGGCGGCACCGGGGAGGAGAAGAGCTCCCCGGTGGCCGGGTGCGGCAGCAGCTCCGGGCCGGGGGGCGGGGTCGTCGGGCCGGGCACCGTCAGCGCGCGACGTCGACGGCGAGGTTGTCCAGCAGCTCGCCGTAGATGCGGTCCAGACCGCGGGGGGCGAAGGTGCGCTCGAAGAAGCCACCGACACCGCCGGCGCCCTGCCACTCGTTGGTCACGACCACCTCGGCGGCGTCGGGCCCGTCCGCCTCGACCCGCCACGTGGTCACCAGGGAGGAGTTGCGGTCCTTCTCCACCAGGGCGTGCGCGTCGGTGGAGCTGACGTCGGCGACGACGTCGCGCACCCGCTTCTTGGTGGCGTGCAGCCTCCAGCGCACCTGCGTGCCGGGGCCGATGCCGCCGGAGAGCACCGCGTAGTCGCTGAACTGCTCGGGCAGCAGCCGGGGGCGGGTGCCGTTGTAGTCGGCGAGGGCGGCCAGGACCTGCTCGGCGGGGGCGTCGATGCGCCGGGTGGTCGTCGCGCTGACGGTGCTCATCGCCTCAGCGTGCCAGCGGCGGAGCACCCCGCGCACGGCGAGCGGGCCGGGTGCCGGGGCACGGGCCCGTGCGCTGCGTCACAGGCCCTCAGGACCCGCGGGGGTGCGAGCGGTGGTGCGCTCGGCGGCGGAGAAGGCGGTGCCGTCGAGGATGTCGTGCTCGCTGGTGACGACCTCGCCCACCCCGGCCACCTCGGCCAGGTGGTCCAGCACCGTGCGCCACACCAGGGCCCCGGCGCCGATGACGTCGACGCGGCCGGGGTGCACGAACGGCATCGCCGCCCGCTCGGCGCGGGAGGCGCCCAGCAGGCGGTCGCACGCGGCGCGCACCGCGTCCACGGGCAGCCGCGCGCCGTGCAGGGTCCCGGGGACGTACGCGGTCAGGTCCAGGGCCGCCGCGGTGACGGTCGTGATCGTGCCGGCGACGCCGACGAGGGTGCGGGTGCGCTCCAGCGGCACCCGCCGCCCCACGGCGGCCAGGGCGGCGGTGACGTCGGCGCGGGCGGCGGCCACCTCCGCGGCCGTGGGCGGGTCCGAGCGCAGGTGCCGCTCGGTCAGCCGGACGGAGCCGACGTCCACCGACAGGGCGGCCTCCGGCTCGCCCTCGCCGAGGACGAACTCGGTGGAACCGCCACCGAGGTCGACCACGAGGAACCCCGCGGGCGAGGAACCCCGCAGCTCGCGGGTGGCGCCGGTGAAGCTGAGGCGGGCCTCTTCCGCGCCGGGGATCACCTCCGGCTCCACACCGAGGCGCGCCCGCACCCCCGCGACGAACTCGTCGCGGTTGGAGACGTCGCGGGAGGCGGAGGTGGCGACGAACCTCACGGCGCCCGGTGCGACGCCGTGCCGGCGGCAGGCGGCGGCGGCCTCGTCGACGGCGGCGAAGGTGCGCGCCAGCGCCTCGGGGGCGAAGGCGCCCGTGGCGTCCACGCCCTGCCCCAGCCGCACGATCCGCATCGTGCGCTCGACGTCGGTGAGGGTGCCGGTGGCGGTGTCGACGTCGGCGACGAGCAGGCGCAGGGAGTTGGTGCCGCAGTCGACGGCGGCGACGCGCTCGACGCTCACGCGCCGGGACCCTCGACGCCGGCGCCACCGGTGGTGCCCGGGTCGCCGGCGTCCCCCGCCGCGTCGAGGTGCGCGTGCGGGCAGGTGGCCGGCCAGCCGCCGAGCTCGCGCAGCCGCTGGAGGGTCTCGTCGCCGAAGGGGTTCACGCCCGGGCCGGCCGCCAGGGCGTGCCCGACGAGGGCGTGCAGGCACTTCACGCGGGTGGGCATCCCCCCGGCGGACACGCCCGCGATCTCGGGCACGTCACCGTCGCCCAGTCCGGCGCGCCGGCGCAGGTAGTCCTCGTGGGCGGCGGCGTGGGCGGCGGCCAGCGCCGGGTCGGCGTCCAGCCGCTCGGTCATCTCCCGCATCAGCCCGGAGGCCTCCAGGGTGCTGATCGCGGAGGCGGCGAAGGGGTCCACGAGGTAGTAGGTGGTGGGGAACGGGGTGCCGTCGGGCAGGCGGGGGGCGGTCTCGACGACCTCCGGGCGGCCGCAGGAGCAGCGGTGCGCGACGGCGAGCACACCGCGCGGCACCCGGCCCAGCAGCGCGGCGATGCCCTCCAGGTCGGCGGCGGTGGGCGCCTCGTGGTGGGCCGCGCTCACCGGGCGGCCCGGCCGGCAGCGCCGGTGGTGGTGCTGGTCGTGCTCATCGTCCTGCTCCGCTGCTGGGGGTGGGCTCCGGGTCGTCGTCCTCGAGCCCGGGGGTGGTGGCGTCGGCGGCTCCGGGCGTGGCCGCCACGCGCAGCGACTCCCAGATGTCCTCGTACCAGGCGGCCGCCGAACCGACGGCGGCGGCCGCGGCCTCGGTGGGGGCCACCGCGTCGGCGTCCTCACCGCCGGCGACCGCGTAGGGCGTCTCGCCGGGCAGGACGTAGTGCAGGCGGGCGCGCGCCTGGGTCATCACGTAGGCGTCGTCCTGCCAGCGCGCGACCTGCTCCTGCGCGGCGACGAGGTCCTCGCGCTGCTCGCTGATGCGCGCTTCGAGGCGCCCGATCTCCGAGCGCTGCTCGAGCCACTTCTGCCAGCTGGGCAGCAGGAAGACCGCCAGCACCAGCAGCAGGGCGCTCAGCACGAGGGCGCGCGGGCCGCGGTTGCGCCGCCCGCCCGCCGTGGCGGTGGCGCTGCTGCGCCCGCGGGCCGCGGGAGCCGGCCGGCTGGCGGGCC
>NZ_JBBBEM010000081.1:0-10073 GCF_037154035.1 Kineococcus sp. G2
GGGCGGCCTCGTGTACTGGACGCCGGCGCTCGGCGCCCACGCGGTCCACGGCGCCTTCGCCGGGTACTACGCCGGTCAGAGCTGGGAACGCGGCAGCCTCGGCTACCCCCGCACCGGGGAGTACCCCGTGCCCGGCGGCGTGCGCCAGGACTACGAGGGCGGTTCCCTGGTGTGGGACGCGAGGAGCGGCCGGGTCACCCGGACCTGAGCCCGGCCGGTCCCCGCCCCGCGTCTCCCCCCGTCCGCGGTCCCCCGCCCGGCGCATCCCGTCACGCCCCCCGCACGCCGAAACCCGTACCACGAGGCGGGGGACCCCGCCGGGACGAGGGGTGGGGACGTGCGCTTCAGGGGGACCCTCGCGGCGGTGTGCGCCGCGGGCACGGTGCTGGGGCTGGCGCAGGGCGCCGCCGCGGCCGGGACGAGCACGACGACGAGCACGGCGACGGGGACGGTGCGCCGCGCCGTCGTCGAGGTCGACCACGCGGCCGGCACCCACCACGACGGCCAGGACGTGCACGTCACCGTCGTGCAGACCCCCACCGGGCCCGTGCGCGTGCCGTCCTCCGACCTGGCGGACGTGCCCACCGGCGCCACCGTCACCGTCCGCCTCGGCCGCGCCGTCCGCGCCACCGGCACGGCCCCGGCCGCCGTCGCCGAGTCCGGCCGCGACGTGCTCGACCACGAGGTGCTGTCCACCCCGCGGCAGCTGAACGCCGTCAGCACCGCCGCGCGGCCCGTGCTGCCCGTCCTCGTCACCGTCCCCGGCGTCGCCGCCGACGGCACCACCGGCGCCGCCCTGGCCGCCTCGATCGCCGAGGCGAGCTCCTTCTACGACCGTCAGACGCACGGCGCCGTCACCTACTCGGCGCAGCCCGCGACCACCGCCACGATCACCTCCACCGTCGCGGGCTCCTGCGACCTCGCCACCGTGGAGCGCGCGGTGCGCTCGCAGGTCGCCGTGCCCGCCGGGACGACCCTGCTGGTGCACACGCCGAAGGTCGCCGCCTGCGGTTTCTCCGGTGTCGCGTGGATCGGTTCCACCGCCGCCCGCGACCTCGCGCTGTGGGTCAACGGAACCTCCGCCCCCGCCGTCGTCGCCCACGAGCTCGGGCACAACCTCGGCCTGGGGCACTCCGGCAGTTCCGCCGCCTGCTCCGGCGGTTCCGCCGACGACGGCCCCCTCTCGGCGTGCAGCAACGTCGAGTACGGCGACTTCTTCGACGTCATGGGCGCCAACTCGTACGCCGCGAACTCCCGCACCCCGCACCTGGGGGAGATGAACGCCGCCCAGCGCGATCGCCTCGCCGGCCTGACGGGTTCCGAGCTGACCGCCGTGGACGCCGCGGTGAGCACCAGCACCGCGCTGCGCCCGGTGGGTTCCGGCACCGGTGCGCAGGCGCTGAGGTTCACCAGCGGCGGCGTCACCTACTACGTGGAGCTGCGCGCCGGCGCCGGCCGCGACGCCGCCCTGTACCCGGGCGGGACGTACTACGGCACCACCACCGCGGGAACCCCCGGGTGGCAGGCGGTCCCCACGGGCCTCACCGTCCGCCGCGTCGAGGGGACCGGCGCCGGGGCGAAGTCGCGCCTGCTCGAACCCCGCGCCGCCGGTGCCCCGTTCGTCCTGCCGGCCGGTGCCGCGTTCACCACCGCCGACGGGCGCACCACCGTCACCGCCGCCGCGGTCTCCTCGTCGGGGGCCACCGTCACCGTCGCGCCCCGCGGGACCACCGCGACGCCCACGCCCACGCCCACCGCGACGCCCACGCCCACCGCGACGCCCACCGCCACGCCGAAGCCGGCCGTCGCGGTCCCCGGTGCGCCGACCGTCACCGCGCCCACCGCCGGCGACCGCTCCGCCGCGTTCACCGTGACGGCCGGCACCACCGGCGGCAGCCCGATCACCGGGTACCGCGTCACCCCCTACGTCGACGGCGTCGCCCAGACCGCGCGGACCCTCACCACGAGCGCCACCACGACGCGGATCACCGTCACCGGCCTCGCGGGCGGCCGCACGTACACGTTCGGGGTGGAGGCCCGCAACGCCGCCGGGTACGGGCCGCGCACCACCACCGCCCGGGTCACCCCGCGCGCCGGCACCACCGCGGTCGTCCCGCGCGCGGCCCGCAGCGTCCAGCGGGTCGCCTGAGCCGCACCGGTGCCCGGTGGCCGACCTGCGTCGGCCGGGCGCCGGTGCGACACTCGTCGCGCCCGAGGAACCCGACGTCAGGAACCGCCGTGCGCCACCGCCCCGCCCCGCCGGCCCTCGCGCTCACCGCGGTCCTCCCCGTGGACGCCGAACCCCGCGGCGCAGGTGGCCGCCCGCACGTCGGTGCCGCCCGCCCGTCCTGACGTCCCGTGCCCTCAAGCGCACCGCGGCGCGAGCCGATGTGGACGGGGTGCCGGGACCGAGGACCACGAGCCGGGCGCGGGCCCCGCACCCGCGCCGGCCGCGCTGACGCGCGCCCCGGTCGTGGAACCCCTGGGCGCCCTGCCGGCGCAGCTGGCCCGGCTGGCGCAGGAGGAGCGCGCACCCCTGCAGGGAGCCCTGGACCTCGCGCACGCCGTGCTCGCGCACCGGGTGGGCGTGCGCCGCGCCGAGGTGCTCGCCCACGAGGGCGGCGACCTCGTGGTCGTCGCCCGGGCCGGCGAGGCCGGGCCGGTCCCCGGCGCCTGCGCGGTGCTCCCGCTGCGGCACGGCGGCACCGAGCTCGGTCTGCTGCACCTGCACGGCGGTGACCCGTCCGCCGTCGACCCGGTCCTGGGGGCCGTGGTCGACCACCACCTCGCCGTGGCGCTGCGCGACGTCGTCGCCTCGCGCGAGCAGGCCGAGCTGCACCGCGTCACCGACGCGGTGCGGCGCCTGTTCGAGGAGGGGGCGCGGGCGGTCAGCGTGGAGGCCGCCGGTCGTCTCCTGGCCGCCGTCACCGCCGACGTCCTGGGCGCCGAGCGGACCGCCGTGATGCTCGTGGACCCCGACACCCGCATCACCCACGTCCTGGGCATCGGGCTGCCCGAGGGGCTGGAGCAGGAGCTGGCGGCGGGTCTGGTGGGCCGCCTGGCCCGCGACTCGCCGGCCTGGCGGCGCGCCACCGACTCCGGCGGCCCCGAGGTCGTCGACGACGCCACCACCGCCGCCGTGCGCCCCGGCGGGTTCGTGCAGACGCTGGGGGTGCGCTCCTACGTGTCGCTGCCGCTGATGAGCGCCGAGGGCCTGGTCGGCAACGCGGTCTGCGGCGACGTCACCCGCCGCCGCGACTGGACCGCGGCCGACCGCGTCCTGGCCCAGCGCCTCGCCCTGCAGGGCGCCGTGGTCGTCGACAACGCGCGCCTGCGCGAGCTGGAGCGGGCCCACCTGCGCCAGCTGGAGCACCGCGCGTTCCACGACCAGCTCACCGGCCTGCCCAACCGGGCCGCCCTGCTGGGCTCCCTCGGCGACGCCCTCGACCCCGTCACCGGGAACGGGCGGGTGGCGCTGCTGCTCATCGACCTCGACGGCTTCAAGCGGGTCAACGACACCCTCGGCCACCACACCGGCGACGTCCTGCTCCAGCAGGTCGCCGCACGGCTGCTCGCCCTGCTGCCCGCCGGTGCGACGGCCGCGCGCCTGGGCGGCGACGAGCTCGCCGTCGCCCTCACCGGACCCGCCGCCGAGGACGCCGCCGGCCTCGCCCGCGCGGTGCACGACCGGCTGGGGGAGCCCTACGAGATCGAGGACCGCACCGTGCGCACCGGCGCCAGCGTCGGCATCGCCCACGCCCCGCGGCACGCCACCGACGTCACCGGCCTGCTGCGCGCCGCCGACGAGGCGATGTACCGCGCCAAGCGCGGCCGCGGCGGGCCGCGCGAGGCCCGGGGGCGCTGACGGCTCCACCCGGGTGCGCGGGCGCGCGGCAGGAGGAGCATCCTGAGCGTCCATGAGCGAGGCCCTCCAGCAACGACGCTCCGACCACGGTTTCCTCGGGCAGCCGAGACCCCTCGCCAACCTCTTCGGCGTGGAGATGTGGGAGCGCTTCTCCTTCTACGGCATGCAGGGCATCCTGCTGATCTACCTGTACTACTCAGCCGCCCGGGGCGGCCTCGGGCTGGACCAGGACACCGCCACGAGCATCGTCGGCGCCTACGGCGGCCTGGTGTACCTGTCCACCATCGTCGGCGCCTGGCTCGCCGACCGGCTCCTGGGCCCCGAGCGCGTCCTGTTCGCCAGCGGCGCCGTCGTCCTCGCCGGGCACGTCGCCCTCGCCGTCCTGCCCGGCCTGCTCGGCGTCGCGGTCGGGCTCGTCCTCGTCGCGTTCGGCAGCGGCGGCGTCAAGGCGACCGCCACCACGATGGTCGGCTCCCTCTACGCCGAGGGCGACGAGCGGCGCGACGCCGGGTTCTCCCTGTTCTACCTGGGCATCAACCTCGGCGCCCTCGCCGGGCCGCTGCTCACCGGGCTGCTGCGCGACGCCGCGGGGTTCCACTACGGGTTCGGGCTCGCCGCCGTCGGCATGGCCGCCGGCCTGGCGCAGTACTGGCTCGGCCGCGGCCGCCTGCCCGCGAGGTCCCGGGACGTGCCCGACCCGCTGCCCGCCTCCCGCCGGGTTCCCGTCGCCCTCGTCGCCCTCGGCGTCCTCGGTGCCGTCGTCGTGCTCGCCCTGCTGGACGTGCTGAACGCCGACCGCCTCGACGAGGTCGTCGTCGCGCTCGTCGTGGTGGCCTCCCTGGCCTACTTCACGATCGTGCTGGGCAGCTCGCGCATCAGCGCCACCGAGCGGCGCCGCGTGCTGGCGTTCATCCCGCTGTTCCTCGCCAGCGTCGCGTTCTGGGCGCTGTTCCAGCAGCAGTTCACGGTGGTCACCGTCTACTCCGACCAGCGCCTGGACCGGAACCTGTTCGGCTGGGAGATGCCGGTGGCGTGGGTGCAGTCCATCAACCCGGTGTTCATCATCATGCTGGCGCCCGTCTTCGCGGCCCTGTGGACGAAGCTGGGCAGCCGGCAGCCGTCCACCCCCGTGAAGTTCGCCCTCGGCACCGCGGTCATGGGCGCCGCGTTCCTGCTGTTCATCCCCATGGCCGGCGGCGGCCCGGCCAGCGCACCGCTGCTGGGCCTCATCGGCATCCTGCTCGTGTTCACCGTCGCCGAGCTGCTGCTCTCGCCGGTGGGCCTGTCCGTCACCACGAAGCTGGCCCCGGAGCTGTTCCGCACCCAGCTCGTCGCGCTGTTCTACCTGTCCGTCGCGCTCGGCACCGCGCTGGCCGGCACGCTCGCCGGGTACTACTCGCCGGACAGCGAGCGCACCTACTTCGGCCTCATCGGCGGCACCGCCGTCGTGATCGGTGCCGTGCTGCTCCTCATCAGCCCCCTGGTGCGGAGGTTGATGAGCGGGGTGCGCTGACCGGGCGGCCGGAGCACCCCGTCCCGCCGCCGGGTCACACCTCCAGCACCAGGCGGTGCGGCACGAACCCCTCCGCGCACCCCACCCGGGACTGGAACCCCCGGTAGCCGGCCTGGTTGCGCACCACCTCCAGGTCGACCATCCGCGAGTCGGCCACCTGGCTGCGGTGGCACCCCAGCGCTGCGGTCTTCTTGTCCAGCGCCGACGTGATGTCCACGAACAGGTGCGGGCGGAAGCCGTAGCTGCTGGGGGACTCGTAGGTGAGCACCTGGCGGCAGTGCCGGGCCGCGCCCAGCGTCGCCAGGGCGACGGCCCGGTGGTCCTGGTGGGTGTCGTCCACGCCGTGCGTGTAGACGACGTCGGCGCCGACGGAGCGGATCGTCGACTCGATGAGGTGCACCAGCTCCAGCTCGTGGTTCGACACCTCCCCGTCCACCAGGCCGCCCCACACCAGGTCCGCGCCCAGGGTGGCGGCGGCCTCGCGCTGCTCGGCGGTGCGGCGGTCCACGTCACCCGGGCCGGCCTGGCCGTGGGTGACGACGAGCATGGTGACGCGGTCGCCGGCGGCGGCGTGGCGGGCGAGGGTGCCGCCGCAGCCGAGCTCGACGTCGTCCGGGTGCGAGCCGACGGCCAGGACGCTGCGCGGGGTGGTGCTCACGGGGTTCCTCCTCGAGGTGGGGGTCGATCGGTGTGGTCCGGTCCGGTCCGGTCTCGCCGGGTGTCAGGTCCCGGAGGTGAGCACGAGGGCGTACTCGGGCCACCAGGTCCCGGCGGTCGGGGCGCCGTCGCGGCAGTCGCCGTCGGACGTCCCGGGTTCCTTCACCCACAGGTGGGCGTCGGCGAGGTCGCTGCCGGTCGCCGTGGTGGGCGTGACCCCGATGCGCGCCGTGGGCGGGTTGCACCAGGCCTCGGGGTCGTCGGTGCGGGACGTCGCCCCGGCACCGTTGCGGCTGGTGTCGACGACGAAGTGCGCCCCGTCCAGGTGCGCGGACAGCTCCTCGCCGTAGGCCAGGGAGTCCTCCGTCGCCTGGAAGTTCGACACGTTCAGCGCGAAGCCGTCGGCGTCGTCGATGCCGGCGGCCCACAGGGCGTCGGCCAGGGCGTCCAGGTCGCTCACCCAGTCGGAGTTCCCGGCGTCCAGGTACACGGTCGTGGCGGGCAGCGCCGCGAACGTGCCGACCGCCGAGGCGAGCGCGGCGTACCGCTCGTCCGCGTCGACGTCCGTCGCGGAGCCGGACACGACCTGGGCGATGGCGTCCGGTTCCACGATCACCACCGCGGGCCGGTCGCCGATGCCGGCGGCCACCTCGGCGGCCCACGCCGCGTAGGCGTCGGTGTCGGCGGCCCCGCCGGAGGAGTAGTGGTCCGCGTCGCGGCCGGGGATGTTGTAGGCGACGATCACCGGCACCTGCCCGGCGGCCTGCGCCGCCGTCGTCAGCTCCTGCGCGCTGGCCGCCGGGTCAGCGTGCTGACCGGAGAACCACGTCGCCACCGGTGCCTCGGCGACCACGGCCAGCTGATCGGCGTCGGCGGTGTTCCCCTCCGCCGCCCACTGCGCCACCTGCACCGCCGCGGGGGAGTCCGGCAGGACGTAGAACTCCGTCCCGGCCAGCGGGTTCACGGTGGCGGTGGCGGTGCTCGCGTGCGAGGTGCTGCCGGAGGTCCCCGAGCAGGCGGCCAGCGCCCCCACGGCCATCGCGACGAGCACCTGCCGCCTCAGGAGGCCTGCAGCCACGTCGTCACCCCGTACGCGTCCACAGCGAGGAGCACCGCCCCCGTGGCACCGACCAGCAGCGCGTTGCGCAGCTTCAGGAACGAGGTGCGGTTCACCGCGTCACCTCCGCGTGCTCCGCGTGCTCCGCGGCCCGGGTGTCCGGCAGGACGATGACCGGGCCGGTCGCCGGCAGCGCGCGCTGCTGAGCCGGCAGCGCCGCGGGTGCGGCGGCCCGGGTGGCGCTGCGGCGGCGTGACCAGGCGGTGACCTTCCACATCGCGATCGGCGCGAAGCACACCGCCACGTCCAGCAGCGTCCACAGCCGCAGGGCCGGGTAGTCGTGGTGCAGGGGGAAGGAGGCGACGAGGCACCCGCTCAGCAGCAGGCCCCACATGACGTGCTGGCGGAACACCACCCAGCGGTCCCCCAGGGACTCCGAGCCCTTCGGCGTCACCTCGAACGGGACCGTGCGGTTGCGGATCGCGTCGACGAGCGCGACGACGTACATGGGGGCGCAGAAGATGGACACCAGCATCCCCAGCGCGCCGGTGCTGGCCTCCTCCTCGTGCGGGCTGACGTTGTAGCGGCGGTTCCAGAAGTACAGGCCGGCCTGCATGACGGCGGCGTTGGCGTACAGCACCAGCCAGGTGCTCACCGCGACCTGCACGCCGCTGGCCCCGGTGATCAGGTAGGCGCAGAGGCTGAAGACGCCCAGGACCCAGGTGATCGCCGCGCTGGGGTAGTACGACATGAGCAGGAAGTAGTGCAGCGCACGTTTCCAGCCGAGCTTCCGAGCGAACTTCCAGTACGTGCGGACCATCACCTCGTCGGTGCCGCGCGACCAGCGGTTCTGCTGGGTGAAGTAGTCCGACCAGTTCGCCGGCCCTTCACCCACCGACAGCACGTCGGGGGTGTAGACGGACTTCCAGCGCCGGCCGGTGCGCCGGTTCCGGCTGGTGTGCCACACCAGCGAGGTGGCGGCGTCCTCGGTGATGGAGTCGGCCAGGCCGCCGATCTCCCGCAGCGCCGACAGGCGCACCGCGTTGTTGGTGCCGACGAACATCGGCACCCCCCACCGGTTCGCGGAGCGCTGGAGCACGCCGTGGAACAGGTACTGCTGGGACTCGCTGGCCTTGGTGACGAAGTTGTCGTAGTTCTGCCCGTACACCTGCGGCCCGACGACGAACGCCACGTCGGGATCACGGAAGTAGCCCAGGAGGCGCTCGGCGAAGTCCGGGTGGGGGACGTGGTCGGTGTCGACCGAGAGCCAGAACTCGTAGTCGTGGCCGTACGCGTCGAACCAGGCGTTGTAGTTGCCGTGCTTGGTCTTGCGGCGGTGCCGGCCGGTCTCCTGGTTCCACTCGGGAACGCCGTGCCGGGAGAAGTGCTTCACGCCGATGCGCTCGCACATCGCCCGGACCTCGGGGTCGTTCCCCTCGTCGAGCAACCAGACGTCCATCGGCCCGTCGTAGCGGATGCGCTGGGCGGCGAGCAGCGTCTCCTCAGCCATCTCGACGGGTTCCTTGCCCGGCACGATGGTGGTGAGGAACGCGATGCGGCGGCCGGGTTCCGGGTGGACCGGGATCGGGTCGGTGAGTGCTGCCGTGGTGCGGACCAGCATGACCACGTTGACGAGGCGCATGAACTCGACCAGGCCCACGCAGCCGACCAGGCCCAGGCCCAGCCAGTACAGCCAGGAACCCGTGTTCGTCGGCCAGTGCGAGGGCATCAGCATCCACGCGAAGAAGGTCACCTGGAACACCAGGGCCAGCGTGAGCAGCACCGCTGCGGGCAGGCGTCGCTTGTCGCGACGCAGGATGCGCTGGTACTGGACCGCGTAGGGGCCCGGGGGTGGTTCTCGCAGTGGGCCGGCGAGTCGCGCGTGGGCTGCGTAGTCGTACTCGACGACGGCGCCCTGGTTCTTCGGCAAGGTTCCCGTCCAGAGGTTCCGTGCGGCCCCGGTCCGGGGCCGTCGCTGGGACCAAGGAACACGGCGCCGTCGTGGGGAACCTGTGTTCCGGACATGCCTTCCCCGCGTCGACACTGAGAGTGAAGGCATCTGCATCTCCAGTGACGATCTTCGCGCATCCGGGGGAACGGCGGACCCCGGGTCGTAAGGTGTCCCCCGGCGGGCGGCGTGGGCCGCCGGAGGAGGGGGAGGACTGTGCGGACGAGGATCAGGACGAGGGCCGCGGCGGTGCTCGCCGCGTTGACGGTGCTGGCGGCACCGGCCGCGGCGCAGGCGGCCGTGTACCCCGGCCCGAACGGCCCGCAGCGGGTGGGCGGTGCCATCGAGCAGGAGTAGTTGCGGCTGGGCGGGGCCCCGGGCGAACCCCTGAACAGCGAGACGCCCACCCCGCTGCGCACGGGTGCGTACAACGACTTCACCCGGCAGGCGATCTACTGGAGCCCCGGCACCGGCGCCCACACCGTCGGCGGCGCGTTCTACGGCTACTGGGGTGCTCGGGGCTGGGAGAACGGCCCGCTCGGTTTCCCCACCTCCAACGAGATCGGGCTGCGCGGAGGGGTCATGCAGCAGTACGAGGGCGGCACCCTCTACTACTCGGCCACCACCGGCGCCCACCAGGTGCGGGGCCGCTTCTACACGCTGTGGGACTCGCTGCGCTGGGAGCAGGGCCCCCTCGGGTACCCGGCCTCCGAGCCGGCTCCCGCCGCCGCCGGCGGGACGTTCCAGCGCTTCCAGCACGGCGCGATCTACGAGGAGGACCGCTTCGCCACCGACTCCCTGGAGGAGCCGTACGCGATCAGCGGCGCGTTCTACCCGAGCTGGGCCGCCCAGGGGTACGAGCGCGGGCGCCTGGGCTACCCGACGACGAACGAGGTCTACTACCCGGGCGTCGTCGTGCAGTACTTCAGCGGCGGCACCCTGTACTGGACGCCGTGCGCGGGCGTGACCGTCGACACCTACGAGTACTGCGGCTGACGTCCCGGCACCGGGGCACCGGGGCAGCGGTGCCCCG
>NZ_JBBBEM010000082.1:0-13764 GCF_037154035.1 Kineococcus sp. G2
CCCCGCGGCGTGCCCGGTCGCGCGCGCCTAGGCTGGTGCGCGAGCGCGCGGACCCGCGCGACGGGCGACGGGGAGGTGCGGTGACGGCGCAGCCGGCGGTACCCCCCGCTGCCGACCTCTCGCTCGTCAGCGGCGGCGCCCCCGCGGCCGTGCTGCTGGTCGACCTGACCGCGCGCGCCGTCGTGCACGCCAACCCCGTCGCCGAGCAGCTCGCTCCCGGCGTGCCGCTGCCGGTGGGGCTGGACGAGTGGTCGGACGCGGCGGAGCTGCGCGACCTCGACGGCGCCGCCCTCTCCCGCACCGAGCACCCGCTGTCCCGGGTGGCGCGCTCGCTGCCCGTGGCCGGGCAGGCCGTCTCCGCAGCCCGCGTCAGCGAGCTCGGCCGCCGCCGCGAGCCCCTGTGGGTCGTCGCGCTGCCCATGACCGGGGCCTCGGCCCTCGACGGCCACGCGCTGGTGGTGCTGCTGCCGCTGAGCAGGCGCGACGCCGCCCGCGCCGCCGCGGACGCCGCCCGGGTGCAGGCCCTGGCGCAGGCGCAGGCGCAGGTGCGCGACCGTGCTGTGCTGGCGACCGGCATGTCCTTCACCGTGGCCGACGCCCGCGCCGACGACCTCCCACTGGTGTGGGTGAACCCGGCCTTCAGCGCCATGACCGGGTACGCGGTGGAGGAGGTCGTCGGCCGCAACTGCCGGTTCCTGCAGGGCCCCGGCACCGATCCCGGGGCCGTCGCCGCCGTCCGCCGCGCCCTGGCCGCCGGCGAGGAGGTCGCCGCGACCCTGCTGAACCACCGCAAGGACGGCACGTCGTTCTGGAACCAGGTGCTGCTCAGCCCCGTCCACGGGCCCGACGGCGAGCTCACCCACTACGTCGGCATCCAGACCGACGTCACCGCCCGGGTCGCCGCGGACGCCGAGCGCGACGCGGCCCTGGCCGCCGAGCGCCGCGCCCGCGCCGACGCCGAGGAGGCGCGCGGCCAGGCCGAGGCGGCCCGCGCCGACGCCGAGCAGTCCCGGGCGCGCCTGGAGGTGCTGGCGGAGGCGACCAGCCGGCTCGCCGTGGCCCTCGACGTCGACGAGTGCCGCCAGCGCCTCCTGGAGCTGACCGTGCCGGGCCTGGCGGACTGGGCGCTGCTGGTGACGACCGACGAGCAGGGGTCGGTCGCCGACGTCGCCGCCCGGCACCGGGACCCGGCCCGCACGGACGACCTCGACCGCTACGTGCGGCGCTGGCGCGCCGCCTTCGCCCCCGGGTCCGTGCGGGCGACGCTCCTGGGCGGGGAGCACGCGCGGCGCATCAGCGACTACGACAGCGAGGAGCGCCGCCACGAGCGCGAGAGCTGGGTGAACGACGCCTCGCTCCTCGAGCTCAGCGACGCCCTCGGCGCGGCCTCCGTGCTGCTGGTGACGCTGCCCGGCCGCCGGGCCAGCGAGGACGTCCTCGCCCTGGTGCGCGGGCCCGGCCGTCCCCGGCACACCGACGACGACCTCCACGTCGCCGTCGACCTCGGCCGCCGCGCCGGCCTCATCATCGACAACGCCCGCCTGTACGGGGAGCAGCACCGCATCGCCGCCACCCTGCAGAACAGCCTCCTGCCGCAGCTGCCCTCCGTGCCGGGCGTGCGCGCGGCGGCGCGCTACCGCGCCAGCGAGTCCGGAGCCCGCGTCGGCGGCGACTTCTACGAGCTCATCGACCTGCCCGGTTCCGCCGTCGGCCTGGCCGTCGGCGACGTCGTCGGGCACGACGTGATGGCCGCCGCCGCCATGGGGCACCTGCGGGGCCTGCTGCGCGCCAGCGCGTGGGACACCACGAACCCCGCCCCCGCCACGGTGCTGGACCGCGTGGACCGCCTCCTCGACGGCCTGGGCATGACGACCATGGCGACGCTGGCGTACGCGCGCGCCACCCCGGCCGCGGACGGCGGGTGGGTGCTCGAGCACGCCACCGCCGGGCACCCCCCGCTGCTGGTGCGCGGCCCGGACGGGCGCGTCGAGGCCCTCGACGACGTCCACGGGCTCATGCTGGGCGTGCAGCCCACCTCGCGCGTCGGCGCGCGCCGTGCGCTGGCGCCCGGGGCGACGGTCCTGGCCTACACGGACGGGCTCGTGGAGCGTCGCGGTGAGGAGCTGACCACCGGTCTCGAGCGCCTGGCGCGCACCCTCGCCGACGCCCCCGCGGACGTCGAGGCGCTGTGCGACCACCTCCTGCAGCGGCTGGGCGACACCGACGACGACGTCGCCTTCGTCGCGCTGCGCCTCGGGCCGTGATCGGGCACCCTGGGGTTCCAGCCCGGGAACCCGGGGCCCGGGAACGATCGGAGGTGCGGTCGTGTTGAACTTGTTGAGGACGCTGCAGGTAGACGCAGGGGTCCGCAGCTGTGCTTCCTCCCCCGGGCGCACCGCACCGCAGCACCTGGCGCGGCCCGGACACCGGTGCCCGTGCCCGAGAGGACGCGAATGAGCACCAGCACACCCGCCGCGAAGCCGGCGGCGACCACTGGACCCGGCCCCCGCCGGAGCAGCACCCCGTACGGCAAGCTCACCGCGCTCGTCCAGGAAGCGGGTCTGATGCGCCGCCGGCGCGGGACCTACTGGACGCGCATCGCCGCCACCACGGTCGCCTTCGGCGCCGTGGCGACAGCCACGGTCCTGCTGCGCGACTCCTGGCTGGTCCTGCTGCCGGCTGTGGCCCTGGCGGTCGTCATCACCCAGTTCGCCTTCCTCGGCCACGACGCGGCGCACCGGCAGATCTTCGCCACGCACCGCCACAACGAGACGGCTTCGCACGTCTTCGCGGCCCTCGTGGCGGGCCTGAGCTACGGCTGGTGGATGGGCAAGCACACCCGCCACCACCAGGCGCCCAACCAGCGCGGGATCGACGGCGACATCGAGTCGGGCGTCATCTCCTTCCACGAGGAGGCCGCCGCCAGCCGGCGCGGGCTGCTGCGCTGGTTCACCCGCCACCAGGGCGTGTTCTTCGTGCCGCTGCTGGCCTTCGAGGGCTTCGTGCTGCACATCGAGAGCACCCGCTCGCTGGTGACCGGCAAGCGCACCAAGCGCCGCTGGGTGGACACCTCGCTGATCGCGACGCACTGGGCGGTCTACGCGTCCTCGGCGGTGCTGCTCATGGGGCCGTGGAAGGCGCTGGCGTTCTTCGGCGTGCACATGGCCGCCTTCGGCTTCTGCATGGGCGGGGCCTTCGCCCCCAACCACGTGGGCATGCCGATCATCCCGCGCGAGAAGAAGGTGGACTACATCCGCCGCCAGGTCCTGACCTCCCGCAACATCTCCGGCGGCTGGTTCGTCGACCTCATCATGGGCGGGCTGAACTTCCAGGTGGAGCACCACCTCTTCCCCAGCATGCCGCGCCCCAACCTGCGCCGGGCCCAGCCGTTCGTGAAGCAGTTCTGCGCCGAGCACGGCATCACGTACACCGAGACGACCTTCCTGGGCTCCTACCGGGCGATCATCTCGTACCTGAACGAGATGGGTCTGGCGGCCCGCAACAACTTCACCTGCCCCGCGGTGCAGCAGTTGCGCAGCTGAACGTGCGCGCCGTCGCTCGGACGTGCTACGGTCGACTCAGTCGCTGTTCTCGTTGTGCTGATAACACCCCGGGATCGATAGCTCGAGGGTAGTTCGCTTTCCAATCAGGTCAGCCCCTCCGCGGCAAGCTCCTCATCAGGAGCGTCTACACCCAGGAGGCCTCATGGCTCAGGGCACCGTCAAGTGGTTCAACGGCGAGAAGGGCTTCGGCTTCATCGCCCCCGAGGACGGCTCGGCCGACGTGTTCGTCCACTTCAGCGAGATCAACGGCAGCGGCTTCCGCAGCCTCGACGAGAACGACCGCGTCGAGTACACCGTGACGCAGGGCGCCAAGGGCCCCCAGGCGAGCGGCGTCACCCGCCTCTGATCGATCCTCACCGCGGGCCCCGCTCCCTCCTGGGAGCGGGGGCCGCGGTGCGTCCGGGGCCGTCCCGCCGTTGCGCACCGGCCCACTGGTCCGACGGGGTGAACCGTCCGGTGGCGTGCCGCCGGTGCTGAAGCCCCACCCTGCCGGTGTCGACAACCACCCGGTGGAGGAGGACGGCCGGAGCGGCGCTGACCCGCGGGGTCTGCGCGCGGCGTTGCAGCGTGCTCGCGAGGGTCTGCTGCGACCGTTGGCCGAAGACCCCGCCGAGGTCACCTTCTGGCGCCGGCACACGCGCACCGGCGTGGTGCTCTCGGTGATCTGCGGGGTCCTCGTCACCGCCTCGGCCTGGGTGCAACCCGCCCACCCCCACCGCGTGGTCCTCACCGTCTTCGACGCAGTGGCGACCTCCTGCGTCCTGCTGGTGCTGCTGCTGCCGGTGGGCCGCCTGGTCCGCGCCCGCGGCGGGAGGCTCTTCCCGTACACCTGGACGGTGGCGAGCTTGGTGATCACCGTGGTCGCCACCGTCCTGGACGGTCCCGCGGGCCCCACGACGGACACCCCCGTGCGGCTCATGTACTTCCTGTCCGTGGGGTTCATGGCGGTGGCCTACCCGCCGGGCGCGGTCGCCGTCCTGGGCGGGACGGCGGTCCTCGCCGACCTCGCCACCGCCCTGGCCACGCAGGTGCCGGCCGATCGCGTCGTCGTCCCCGTGGGCATGCTCGCCACCGCCGTGCTGGTCGCCACCTGGGCCGCCCTCGGTCGGCAGGAGCTGCGCGAGCAGCACCGCGCCGTGCGCCGCGAGCTCGCCGTCCTGGCCGACACCGACCCCCTCACCGGCTGCCTGAACCGCCGCGCCTTCCTGCAGCGCCTGCAGGACCGCATCGCCCACCCCGCACCGGGAGCCTCGCTGCACCTGGTGGACCTCGACGGCTTCAAGGCCGTCAACGACACCGCCGGCCACGCCGCCGGCGACGAGCTGCTGGTGCGCGTGGCCGACGCCGTGCGGCGCGCGGCCGGCGGCACCGGCACCGTCGCGCGCCTCGGCGGTGACGAGTTCGCCGTCCTGGCCGGTCCGGGTGACCGGGCAGCCCTGGCCGAGGCGGTGCGCGCGCAGGTCGGGCGCGCCGGCGCGGCCCACGGCGTCACCGCCAGCGTGGGCTCCACCCCGCTGCGCGCCGGCGACGACCCCGCGGACGCCGTGCGGCGCGCCGACGAGGCGATGTACGTCGCCAAGGCCGGTGGCGGGGACCGCGCGGCCGACGCCCCCACCCCGGCCGGGCACCCCGGCGAGCCGGGGGAGCGTCGCGGTCCCCGCGGCCGCAGGGGGGCGGTCCTGCGGTGAGCCGCACCCGGCACCTCCCGACCGCACCCGTCGTCGCGTTCGCGCTGGCCACCGCCGCCTCCGCCGCCCTGGCCGCGCACCCCGGCACCGCCGCCGCGTCCGCCGCGCTGCAGGCGGCGCTGTGGGTGGCCGTGGTGGCCGCCCTCGCCGCGGCCGCCGCGCGCGCCGCCGCCGACCGCGCCGCGTGGGCCCTGTTCGCCGCCGGCACCGCCGTGCTCGTGCTGGGCCGGCTGGTGCTGCACGCCGCCGCCGGCGGGCCCGTCGTCGACGCGGCCGTGCTGGAGCACCGGGGACCGCTGGTGCTCGCCACCCTGCTCGGCTACCCGCTCTTCTACGCCGCCCAGGTCGCCCTGCTGCGCCGGCGGCTGCACCGGGTGCGCAGCCCCTGGCTCGACGGGGCGCTCGCGGTGCTGCTGCTGGCCGCCGCGTGCTCGGCGCTGTTCCTGGAGCCCCTGCACCGCGCCACCGGGACGGGCGCGGTCACCGCCGCCGCCGCGGTGGGCCGCCCCTCCATGGACCTGCTCATGGCGGTGTACGCGCTGACCACCTGCTCCCTGCTCGGGTGGCGCCCGGACCGCCGCCTGCCGCTGATCGCCGCCGCCTTCACCGTCCTCGCCGCCGCCGACGTCACCGACCTGCTGCGCCTGGCCGGCGCCACCCCCGCCGCGGCCGGTACCGCCACGGCGGTCGCGGTGGACGTGGCCCGGTTGTGCGCGGGCGCCCTGCTGGTCCTCGCCGCCCGGCAGCCGGCGCCCCGGCTGCCGCGCCGGCACGTCGAGGGCTGGCCGGTGCTCCTGGCGCCCGTCGGCGTCCTGCTCGGCAGCGTCGCGCTGCTGGTCGTGGACCGGTGGCACCCGCTGCCGACCGCCGCGGTCGTCCTGACGTTCACCGCCGTCGGCGGCGTCACCGTCAAGGTCCTCCTCGCGTTCGCCGAGCTGATCCGCCTGCTGGGCATCGCCCGGCAGGCCGTCACCGACGACCTCACCGGGCTGGCGAACCGGCGCGCCCTGTTCCAGCGGCTCGCCCGCACCGCCGCCAGCGGGCAGGACACCGGTCTGCTGCTCGTGGACCTCGACCGGTTCAAGGACGTCAACGACACCCTCGGCCACCACCGCGGCGACGACCTCCTGCGGGCCGTGGCCGATCGGCTCACCGGGCGGCTGCCGCAGGAGGCGCTGCTGACGCGGCTGGGCGGTGACGAGTTCGCGCTCGTCCTGCCCGGTGCCGGCACCACCGCCGCGCGGCGCGTCGCCGAGGACCTGCTCGCCGCCCTCACCGAGCCGTTCACGGTGGGCGGCACCGCCGTGCACGTGGGCGCCAGCGTCGGTGTCGCCGCCAGCGGCGCCGCGCGGACGGCCGGGGACGCCCGCCCCGGCGGTGACGTCGAGCTGCTGCGGCAGGCCGACGCGGCGATGTACGTGGCCAAGCGCGCCGGCGGCGGCGTCGCCGTGTACGACGAGTCCGTGGACCGCTCCGCGCGCGAGCGGCTGCAGCTGCTCGAGGAGCTGCGCACCGGCATCGACGACGGGCAGCTCACGGTCCACTACCAGCCGCAGCTCGACCTGCGCACCGGTGCCGTCGTCGGCGTGGAGGCGCTGGTGCGCTGGCAGCACCCCCGGCGCGGCCTGCTGCTGCCGGGCGAGTTCCTGGACCTGGCGGAGGAGCGCGGCCTGGTGCCCGCCCTCACCGAGGTCGTGCTGCGCCGCGCCGTCGCCGACGCGGTGCGCTGGCGCGACGCCGGCCGGCCCCTGCGCATCGCCGTCAACGTGTCCGCCGACTGCCTGCTGGAGGCCACCCTGCCGCCGCTGGTGCGCGAGGTGACCACCGCGGCGGGCCTGGACCCCGGCGCGCTCGTCGTCGAGATCACCGAGACGGGCCTCATGCGCGACCCCGAGCGCAGCCGCCGCACCCTCACCGAGCTGGTGGACGCAGGCGTCGGCATCAGCATCGACGACTACGGCACCGGCTACTCCAGCCTGGCGTACCTGCGCGACCTGCCCGCCGCGGAGCTGAAGCTGGACCGCACGTTCACCGCCCGGGTCGCGCACGACCACCGCTCGGCCGCCATCGTGGCCGGCACCGCCGACCTCGCCCACCAGCTCGGGATGCGGCTGCTGGCCGAGGGCGTCGAGGACGCGGCGACCCTGCAGCGGCTGCGCTCCCTGGGCGTCGACGAGACGCAGGGCTACCTGCACGGGCGCCCCGTGCCCGCCGGTCAGCTGCTCGCCCTCCTGGAGCGGATCGACTCGCGCCCGGTGCCCGCCCGGCCCGCGACCGCCCCCTCGTAGGGCGGCACCGCCGGCGGGGGCCGGTCGACGCGGTGGACCTCCACGCTCAAGGCGGGGGCCGCGGTTGCCGATGCCCCCTCCACAGCGGCCCCTGCCGGGCGCCGCCCGGACCCCGGGGAGAGCCATGACCGCCGACGAGACCGCGGAGCCCACCGGCGCCCCCGCGCGCGGTGCCCAGACCGTCGCCCCCGTGCAGGCGTCGGCGCTGCAGTTCGCCGCGTCGATCCTGGGGGAGGCCAGCTACACCCCGCAGGCCGAGCTCAAGGGCACGCTGTCCGCGCCGTCGCGGGTGACGGAACCGGTCGCCCAGCCCGTCGCCGAACCGGTCACCGCGCCCGTCGCCGAACCGGTCACCGCGCCCGTCGCCGCACCGGTCGTCGAGCCGGTCGCGCAGCCCGTGGCCGCACCGGCCGGGGAGCCGGTCGCGGAACAGCCGAGGAGCTGGTTCGGACGGCTGCTCGCGAAGCTGCTCGGGCGGGGCTGACTCAGCCGCCCGCCAGGGCGTACGCCTCGGGCGCCCCGTGCACCGGGCGCGGGACCCGCAGCACCCGCGGCGCACCGCGGCGGGTGCCGTACGAGCCGTGCAGCAGCAGCCGGTCGCGCCCCACCGCGGGGGAGCGGCGGTGCATCCCGCGCGGGTCGGCGAGCACGACGGTGCCCGCGGGGCCGCCCGGCGCCTCGAACGTGCCGGGCGTCGATCCCTCGCCGCGCCGGGGGTGGTGGCTGCCGCTGACGTAGTGCAGCGGCCCACCGCCGTCGGGGGTGCCGGTGAGCAGGACCCACACCTCCAGCGCGGGCCACCTGCCGCCGGGACCGCGTTCCCAGCGCCGCGGCGGCGACGGCGTGGCGGCGGCGACCTCCAGCCACCCGCTGGCCGTCACGGTCCGCACGGCCCGCCGGCAGTACGCCTCGGCGACGCCGTCCAGGACGGGGTGCAGCAGCAGCCGCCGGCAGGACGCGGCGGGCACGTCCTCGTCCAGCAGGCGGACGCGGTCGGCGTCCACCGGTCGCGTCCACGGGTCGTCGGTGGAGGCGCTCACCAGCGCCCGGTGCGCGGTGATCTCCCGGGCCCGGTGCTCCGTCAGGGCGCGGGCGCACTCGACGACCTCGCTCAGCACGCCGCCGTCGCCGGTGAGGGCGCCCACGCTGGTGGTGGCGATGCCGTCGCGGCGCAGGTCGGCCACGACGCGGCCCGCCTCGGGCAGCACCACGGTGCGTTCGGACGACCACCGGCCGGCCCGGGGCCCGTGCCGCCGGCCGCTGTGCGCTGACGTCTTCACGCCCGACCTCCCTGTGGTGATCACCGCACCCTATCGTGCCTCAGCGTCAAACATTGGTGACGCAGTGCAACGACACGGGGTGTGCGAGGTGCAGGGGGCGGCGGCGGGGGAGGAGAGGGTCAGGCAGGGGGCGGCAGGGCGTCGGCCAGGGCGTCCACGCCCGGAACGACGAGGTCCGCAGCGCGGTACGTGGACGGGTAGGGCGCCCCCGCGCGGTCGACCCACGCGGTGCCCAGACCCGCGCGCGCCGCCCCGTCCACGTCCCACGGGTGCACCGCGGCCAGCAGCGCCTCGGGCGCCGCCAGACCGCACACCGACAGCGCGTGCGCGTAGGCGTCCGGGTGCGGTTTCCACGGCCCGGCGTCCTGCACCGACAGCACGTGCGCGAAGCGGCCGCGCACCCCGGCCCGCTCCAGCAACCCCTCACACTGCGCCGCCGAGCTGTTCGTGAACGCGACCAGCAGGAAACCCCGCTCGGCCAGCCGCTCGACCCCGCCGGGGACGTCCGGGTGGACGGTGAACTCCGAGAACGCCCCCAGCGCGAGCTCCACGGCGGCGTCGAGGTCCCGGTCCAGCCGCTCCCGCACCCCCGCGGCCCCCAGCTCGGCGCGCAGCACGTCCTCGGCCACCCGCTGGAACGGGGCCGGTTCCCCCGCGAAGGTCAGTGCGAAACCGTCGCGCAGCACCGAGGGCAGGAAGCGCGCGTGCACCTGGGCGCCCGGGGCGCCGAGCTCGTCCAGCCTGCGCCGCAACGCCGTCGTGTCCGACAACGTCTCGTTGACGTCGAACACGACGGCGCGCGGGGCGCTGTTCATCACCACGTGGGAGGGGAGCCCGTCAGCGGCGCACGGCGCGGCGGCTGCGGCCGGCGACCAGCGAGACGCCGATCGCGGCGAGCACCACCTGGATGGCCAGGGTGATCCAGCTGAAGTCGTCGCCGTCCGTCAGGCCCAGGGCCGCGCCGATGAAGGAGCCGATGACGGCCGCGACGATGCCGACGAGGATCGTCATGAGGATCCCGATCTTCTGCTTGCCGGGCAGCACCAGGCGGGCGAGGGCTCCGATGATGAGGCCTACGAAAATCGCGGTGAGGAACGAGATGCCCACGGTCCGTGCCTTTCTCTGTGACGTGCCGGAACTCCGACGCCGAGACGCTAACCCCGGCGGGAACTTCCCGCCCGCCGACGGCGCCGAAGCCCGGCACCACCCCCGCGGGGGCGGTCCCTAGGGTGGTCCGCGCACGCGACGACCCCCGCACCACCCGGACCGCGAGAGCAGGAGCGCACCATGCCCGACACCCCGGCCGTCCACGTCGGCCCCGGCGAGCGGAACGACCTCGAGGACGCCGTCCGGCGCGCGGGCGGCCGCGTCACCGGCCTCGACGGCGCCGACGCCGTCGTGTGGGCCGGCGGCCCGGGCGACCTGCCCGACCTGCCCGGCTCCGTCCGCTGGGTCCAGCTGCCCTCCGCGGGCATCGAGCGCTGGTTCGCCGCCGGCCGCGTCGACCGCGAGCGCACCTGGACGTCCGCCGCCGGCGCCTACTCCGACGCCGTCGCCGAGCACGCCGTCGCCCTCCTGCTCGCCGGCGTGCGCGGGCTGGCCGTCGCCGCGCGCCTGCGCACCTGGGACGAGGAGGCCGCCGCCGGGCCGCAGAGCACCCTGCGCGGCGCCACCGTCGCGATCGTCGGCGCCGGCGGCATCGGCCGGGCGATGATCCCCGCGCTGGGCGCGCTGGGCGCCACCGTGCTCGCCGTGACCCGCCGCGGCCACGACGTGCCCGGGGCCGCCGAGACGCTGCCCGCCGACCGCGTCGGCGAGGTGTGGGAGCGCGCCGACCACGTCGTCCTCGCCGCGCCCGCCACCAGCGAGACGAAGGCCCTCGTCGGCGCGGCCGAGCTGGCAGCGCTCGGTGCGGGCGGGTGGCTGGTGAACATCGCCCGCGGCAGCCTCGTCGACACCGACGCCCTCGCCGACGCGCTCGCCCGCGGGGTGATCGGCGGTGCGGCCCTGGACGTCACCGACCCCGAGCCGCTGCCCGACGGCCACCCGCTGTGGAGCGAGCCGCGCGCGCTCATCACCCCGCACGTGGCGAACCCGCCCCAGCTGCAGTCCGGTGGGCTGGCCGCGCGGGTCGAGGAGAACGTGCGCCGCTTCGCCGCCGGCGAGGACCTGCTCGGTCTCGTCGACGTCGACGCCGGCTACTGACCCCCTCACCCCCCACCCCTCGGTGATCAAGGAAGTTGCCACTTCCTTGATCACCGAGGGGGCGGTCGGGGTGGCGCCGGGGCGGTGGCCGCGCCACGGTGGACGGCGTGCAGACGTTCCTCCCGTACGCCGACTTCGCCCGCTCCGCGGCCGTGCTCGACGCGCCCCGGCTGGGCAAGCAGCGGGTGGAGACCCTGCAGGTGCTGCGCGCGATCGAACTGCCCGACTACGGGTGGGTGAACCACCCCGCGGTGCGCATGTGGCGCGGCTGCACCCCCGCCCTCGTCGCCTACGGCCTGGCCTGCGTCGACGAGTGGACCCGCACCGGCCGCGCCGACTCCACCCGCCGCCTCATCGCCGAGTTCGCCCCCGAGGTCGTCGGCCGCACCCAGGACGAGCTCGCCGCCGACGGGCTCATGCCGTACTGGCTGGGCGACGAGGCCCTGCACCTCAGCCACCGCTCCGCGCTGCTGCGCAAGGACCCCGCCACCTACCGGCCCCTCTTCGGTGACGACGAACCCGACGACCTGCCGTACGTGTGGCCCGACCCGCCGTCGCTCGAACCGCGCCCACGCGCCGGCGGGCGGCTCGTGTGGGTGGTGCGCCCGGCGTCCCCCGAGGCGCTCGCGGAGTTCCTCACCGACGGCGTCGTCGGCCTGGGCACCGAGTCCGGCATCGACGTCGACGTGCGCCTCGCCGAGGAGGGCACCACGCTGCGGCAGCTCCTCAAGCAGGTCGCCCCCGGCAAGCGGCCCGGCAAGGACCTGCGGGTGCTCGACACGTTCGTGAACGAGCTCGCCCCCGGAGACGAGGTCGCGCTGCCCGTCGAGCAGGAGCAGGCGCTGCTGCTCGGGGAGGTCACCGGCGAGTACGGGTTCGACGGCCGCCGGGGCGTGGTCGTCCCGCACCGGCGCCGGGTGCGCTGGGGCGGGCGCGCGGAACGCTCGGACGTGCAGCCCCCGGCGATGCTGCAGGACCCGCGCAAGCTGTTCTGCGTGGACGTCGCCGCGTGAGGTGCCGCCCGGGCGGGTAGGGGGACGGGCATGGCCGACACCGCTCTGCTCGACGTCGACGGCACCCTCGTCGACACCAACTACCAGCACACGCTCGCGTGGTACCGCGCACTCCGGCGCTACGGCCACACCGCCCCGATCTGGCGCATCCACCGCGCCATCGGCATGGGCGGTGACCAGCTCGTGCCGGCGGTCGCCGGTGACGAGTTCGAGCAGGCGCACGGCGACGACGCGCGCGAGGCGTGGGTGGAGGAGTTCGACCCGCTCCTGCCGGAGGTCCAGCCGTTCGACGGTGCGCGCGACCTCGTCGCCGAGCTCGGCCGGCGCGGGTGGAAGGTCGTGCTGGCCTCCTCCGGCAAGCAGAAGCACGTCGACGCCTTCCTGGACCTCCTCGACGCCCGCGAGCTGTGCGAGGCGTGGACGTCCTCGGCCGACGCCGAGGCGACCAAACCGGCCCCGGACCTGTTCCAGGTGGCGCTGGAGCGCGTCGGGGGCGGTGCCGGTGTCGTGCTGGGCGACTCCACGTGGGACGTCGAGGCCGCCGCGAAGGCGGGCATGCCCGCCGTCGCCGTGCGCACCGGCGGGTACTCCGTGGAGGAGCTGCGCGACGCCGGCGCCGCCGTCGTCCACGACTCGATGCGCGGCCTCCTCGACGGCCTCGACTCCACGCCCCTGGCCGCCCCCTCCCGCTGACCCCCCTCACCCGCGGTGATCAAGGAAGTTGCCACTTCCTTGATCACCGTGGGGTTCACCAGGTGCGAGTGCGCAACCGGGGCTCCACGCCCAGCAGCTCGGCCAGGCCCAGCTCCAGGTGGAGGGAACGGCCGAGGACCTCCCCGGCACCCACGCCCACCACGGTCCACCCCAGTCGAGCGAGGTGGGCGCGCCGCCGCTCGTCCTTCGCGCGCTGCGCCGTGCCCTCGTGGAACTCCCGGCCGTCGTACTCGACGGCGAGCATCCGCTCCGGCCAGCCCATGTCCAGCCGGTAGGGACGCCCGCGCCCGCGCGGCACCTCGATCTGCGTCGTCAGCGGCGGGAACCCGGCGTCCGCGCAGCGCAGCCGCAGCCACGTCTCACCGGGCGATTCGGCGCCGGGATCGGCCAGGTCGAACAGCCGGCGAGCCCTGGCCACACCCCGCTCACCGGGCTGCAGCGCGAGGCGCGAGTGCGCCTGCGTGACGTCGAAGAGCCCTCGGCGCAACCCCAGGTCGAGCATCGCCAGCGCGGCCGGGGGCGACTCGAAGCGGGCCACGTCCAGGGCGGTGCGGAGAGTCGACGTGACGGGCAGGCCCTCGACCACGACGACGTCACCGTCGGTGACGGCCGAGTACGAGCGGATCCCGGACCGGCGCATCGCCGAGGTGCCCGCCGGCAGGACGACCTCCACGTCGGGCCGGGCCCCCGCCTCGTGCGGCATCCCGGACCGGAAACCGTGCACCCCGGCCGCGCTGCGCCGGGCGATCGCCGCCCCCGCCGGCAGGACCGAGGCCGCTGCGCGCAGGCGCACCCGTTCGCTGCTGGCGGGGTCGCTGAGGACGTCGGAGGGTGGCGCGGTGGTCGGTGGCACGGGCGCAGCGTGCCCGCCCCCGCGCCCGGGGCCGCCCGTCCGTCCACAGCTCCCCACCCCCTCGGTGATCAAGGAAGTTGCAACTTCCTTGATCACCGAGGGGGTGGGGAGCTGTGGACGGACGGGCGGCCCCGGGCGCGGGGGCGGGCACGCTGCGCCC
>NZ_JBBBEM010000083.1:0-3852 GCF_037154035.1 Kineococcus sp. G2
CCGAGGGGGTGGGGGTGGGGTGGGTCAGCGGTGGACGGCGCGGGCGCGGCGGGGCACCACCGGGACCGGGGCGGGGGTGCTGACCGGCACCGGGACCGCGGCGGCGCGCACCGCGGCGGCCACGTCGAGCATCCCGGCGCCGTACCCCGCCGGCCAGGACGGCCGCGGCGACGCCGTGGAGCGCAGCAGCTCCTCCACCTGCGCCGCCGTCGCCGTGCGGTTCACCGACCGGACCAGGGCGGCCGCGGCCGCCACCTGCGGCGCGGAGAACGACGTCCCCGTCACCGCGAAGTAGCGGTGCCCCTGGCTCGCGGGGCCGCCCGCGGGGATCTGCTCGCCGGGGGCGCTGACGTCCACCGCGGTGTTGTGCTGCGCCCACGGCGCGGCGCCGCCGCCGACGGCCGACGCCGACGCGGAGACCACCCCCGGGTAGGAGGCGGGGTACTCCACGGGGTTCCCCGTGTCGCCGGAGTTGCCGGCGGCCGCCACCACGACGACCCCCTTGCCGGTGGCGTAGGCCACCGCGTCGGCGGTCACCGCGCTGTACGTCTCACCGCCCAGCGACAGGTTCAGCACGTCCGCGCCGTGGTCGGTGGCCCACACGATGCCCTGCGCCACCGCGCTGCCCGGGCAGCCGGTGCTCGTGCACACCCGCACCGGCAGGACGTCGACGCCGGGGGCGACGCCCGCGGCGCCCACGCCGTTGCCGTACGCGCCGGCGAGCACGGTGGCGACCTGGGTGCCGTGGGTGCCGACGTCGGTGCCGGAGGCGAAGTTCGCGCCGGGCAGGACCCGCCCGGCCAGGTCGGGGGCGGTGGGGTCGACGCCGCTGTCCAGGACCGCCACGGTGAGCCCGTCGCCCGTGGTGGTGGGCCACGCGGCCGGCGCGTCCACCTCCTCGAGGTGGCCGGCGCGGTCCAGGAACGGGTCCGTGCCGGCGCTCGCGCGCACGCCGAGGGGCTCGGTGGTGCCCGGCGCCAGGTGGTAGGTGGTGCGCGGGGCGGCGGAGGACACCGACTCGTCCTCGGTCAGGCGCGCGGCCAGGTGCCGGGCCGCGGCTGCGTCCGGGGCGGTGACGGTCTCGAGCACCAGCCGGTCCCCGGTGCGGCGCAGCAGGTCCACGGGCACGTCGCCGGAACCGGCGGGGGCGGCCGCCGCGGGGACGCAGGGCAGCGCGGCCAGCGCGCACACCAGGGCGGCGGTGGCGCGACGGCGGGCGCGGGGGGTTCTGGGCACGACGGCTCCCTGCTCTGGTGCGGTTCCGGAGGCTCATCGGCACGTGGAGGTCACGACTTGAGCGCGGACCTTGCCCGCAGCGCGGTGGGCGGTTACGGTCCTCCTCGATACGCATCGACGACGAGCGTGGGGGAGGGGCGACGTGGCCAGGGTTCCGACCAGCAAGGACGTGGCGCGCATCGCCGGCGTCTCCCAGAGCACCGTCTCCTACGTGATGAGCGGCAAGCGGCCCATCTCGGAGAAGACGAGGCGGCTCGTCGAGGACGCGATCGCCCAGCTGACGTACCAGCCGAACGCGGGGGCGCGCGCCCTGGCCGGCCGGCGCACGAACGTCGTCGCGGCCGTGGTGCCGTTCCGCACGCCGCTCAGCGCGCACGGCCTGATGGCCTTCGTCGAGGAGATCGCGCTGGCCGCCCGTGCCCGCGACCACGACCTGCTCATCGTCACCGCGGACGAGGGCCCCGGTGCGCTGCAGCGGGTCTCGGGCCGGGCGCTGTGCGACGCGGTCGTCGTCATGGAGGTGCGCACCGACGACGAGCGGGCTGAGGTGGCCCGTTCGCTGGGGCGGCCCACCCTGTTCATCGGGGTCCCGCGGGACGCCGAGGGGCTGCACTGCATCGACTTCGACTTCGAGGGTGCGGCCCGCCTCCTCGTGGCGGAGCTGGCCGCGGCCGGCAACCGCGAGGTGGCCGTGCTGGGCTGGGCCCCCGAGCTGGAGGAGCTCGGCATCAACTACGTGCCGAGGTTCCGTGCCGCGGCCGAGGCCGCCGCCGCCGAGCACGGGGTGGCGCTGCGCTGGTGCGCGGTGCCGTCCGGGCACGGGGCGGTGGAGGAGTGCGTGGCGCAGGTGCTCGGCGCGCCGGGCGCTCCGCCGGGGCTGCTGGCCTCGACGGGCGCGCAGGCGGTGCTCAGCGCGCTGCTGCGCCGGGACCTGGTGCCCGGGCGCGACGTGGACCTGGTCGCGCTGTGCACCGACGCCGAGGCCGAGGCGCTCCCCGTCCCGCTGACGGCGGTCTCCCCGCAGCCGCGGGACGTCTCGCGGCAGGCGATGGAGTGGCTGTTCGCCCTGCTCGAGGACCCCGAGGGCCCCGGCGAGCTGCGCCTGGTGCCCGCGGAGCTGACCCGCCGGCGTTCCGTCCGCGCCGCCGGCTGACCCCACGACCGTTTCGACCGCATCCCCGCACGACCGTCGTCGATACGCATCGACGGAGGAGCACGACGAACCGCACGACCCACCGACAGCCCACGACGCCGTGGGCGAGAGGAGAGCAACGAGATGGCTCGACGAGGAACCGCGCGCGGCCTGGCCGCTGTGCTGGCCGTGCCCCTGCTGCTGAGCGCCTGCGGCGGCGGGAGCGGCGGGGGCACGACCTCCGGCGACTCCGGCACCCTGCGCGTGCTGGACTACTACAACTCCGAACCCAACGCGACGCTGTGGAACGACGCCATCGAGGCGTGCGGCACCGAGATCGGGGTGGAGATCGACCGCGAGGCCGTCCCGGGCGAGACCCTCATCCAGAAGGTGCTGCAGCAGAGCTCGTCCCGGACGCTGCCGGACGTGCTCATGCTCGACAACCCCGACGTGCAGCAGATCGCGGAGTCCGGCGCGCTGGCCCCCCTGGGTGACCTGGGGATCGACTCCACCGGCGTCGCCCCGGGCGTGCTGGAGGCCTCCACCTACGAGGGTGAGCTGTACGCCCTGCAGCCGGTCACCAACACGATCGCGCTGTTCTACAACAAGAAGATCCTCGAGGAGGCCGGGATCACGCCGCCCACGACGTGGGAGGAGCTGAAGACGACCGCCGCGGCGCTGACCCAGGGCGACCAGTACGGGTTCGCCATGTCCAACATCAACACCTACGAGGGCACCTGGCAGTTCCTGCCCTTCATGTGGTCCAACGGCGGGGACGAGAGGGACATCGCCACCTCGGAGACCGCGGAGGCCCTGCAGCTGGTCAAGGACCTCATGGAGGCCGGCTCGCTGTCGCAGTCCTCGGTCACCTGGTCGCAGGCCGACGTCGCCGACCAGTTCGCCGCCGGCAACGCCGCCATGATGGTCAACGGGCCGTGGAACTTCGGCACGCTCGACGCGGTCGAGGGGCTGGAGTACGGCATCGTCCCGATCCCGGCGCCGACCCCCGGGGGCACCGTCGTCTCGCCGTTCGGAGGCGAGGCGTGGGCCGTGCCGCAGACCGGCGACGAGGAGAAGATGCAGAAGGCCGCCGAACTCGTCCAGTGCCTGAACAAGGACGAGACCCAGATCGAGGTCTCGGTGGCCACCGGCACCGTTCCCACCAAGCCGGAGCTGGCCGACGAGGTCGTCGCGCAGAACCCGAACCTGGCCACCTTCGCCGAGCAGGTGCCCGACCTGCGGGCCCGCACCGGTCAGCTCGGCCCCGAGTGGCCGGAAGCCGCCACGAAGATCTACACGGCGGTGCAGAACGCGCTCGTCGGCGGCATGACGCCCGAGGACGCCCTGCGGCAGGCGCAGGATGGCTGACGTCGCCACCCCGGGGCGGGGGGGGGGGGGGGGGGGGGGGGGGGGGGGGGGGGGGGGGGGGGGGGGGGGGGGGGGGGGGGGGGGGGGGGGGGGGGGGGGGGGGGGGGGGGGGGGGG
>NZ_JBBBEM010000084.1:0-4082 GCF_037154035.1 Kineococcus sp. G2
GCAGGATGGCTGACGTCGCCACCCCGGGGCGCGCGGCCGGCGGGGCTACGGCCTCGCCGGCCGCGCCTACCGGGCGCCGAGGCCCCTCGGGCAAGCTGAAGGCCCGGCTGGTGGAGATCGCCTTCGTCGTGCCGGCGGTCGTCTACCTCCTGCTGTTCTTCGGCTACCCCGTCGTGAAGAACATCGTCATGGGCTTCCAGGAGTACACGACGAGGACCTTCTTCACCGGTGAGGCGCCGTGGATCGGGCTGGAGAACTACCGCAACGTCTTCAGCAGCGCGATCTTCGACCAGGCCCTGCTGAACACGCTGCTCTTCACGGCCGGCTCGATCGCCGGGCAGTTCGTCCTCGGGCTGCTCATCGCGCTGTTCTTCCAGCGGAAGTTCCCGCTGTCGGGGGTGCTGCGCTCGCTGATCCTGCTGCCCTGGCTCATCCCCATGATCGCCGGGACGGCGGTCTGGCGTTGGATCCTCGACGCCGACAACGGCGCCCTCAACCGCATCCTCTCCGCGCTGCCGGGCGTCGACGTGAGCCCGAACTGGCTGACCAGCACGTCGCTGGCCCTCGTGGCCGTCATCGGCGTGAACATCTGGCTCGGCATCCCGTTCAACATGACGATCCTCTACGGCGGTCTGCAGGAGATCCCCGACGAGCTGTACGAGGCGGGCGCGCTCGACGGGGCCACGGGGTGGCGGGCGTTCCGGCACATCACCTGGCCGATGCTGCGGCCCGTGGTCACCGTGGTGCTCGTCCTGGGCGTCGTCTACACGCTGAAGGTCCTCGACGTGATCCTCGGTCTCACCAACGGCGGTCCCGCCAACTCCACGCAGACCATCGCCACGTTCTCGTACGACATGTCGTTCCGGCAGTTCGACTTCGGTGCGGGTGCGGCGCTCGGCAACATCCTGATCGTCATCTCGCTGATCTTCGCCGTCGTCTACCTGCGCGCGAACCGGCGTGCCGTGGACGAGTGAGGCGCGCGATGACCGGAACGGAAGGGAGGAGAACCCCGTGAGCGCAGTCCCCGCACCCGCACCCGCCCTCGACGAGGGCACCGCGCCGCCGCAGGAGCGCAGGGGCGGCAAGGCCCCCCGGCGGCCCGGCCACACGATCCTCGGGATCCTGATCCTGGCGTTCATGCTGTTCCCGCTGTACTGGATGGTCAACGTCTCGCTGCAGCCGGCGGGCAACGCCGTGGCGACCCCGTGGTTCCCCGTGGACTTCACCCTGCGCGGCTACAGCACCGCGATCGCCGAGCAGGGCGGGAACCTGGTGACGAGCCTGGTCATCAGCCTCGGCTCGGTGGTGTTCAGCCTGCTGATCGCCACGCCCGCCGCCTACGCCATGGCCCACTTCAAGTTCGGCCGGTGGGCCACGGCCGTCCTGTTCGGCATCCTCATCACCCAGATGGTCCCGGGCATCGTGGTCGCCAACGCCCTCTACAGCGCCTACACCGACCTGGGTCTGCTCAACACCGTCGGCGGGCTGATCCTGGCCGACTCCGCGGCAGGCATCCCGTTCTCGATCATCCTCATGCGCGCCTTCATGGGCGGCATCCCCACCTCCATCATCGAGGCGGCCTACGTCGACGGCGCCGGGCACGTCCGCGCCTTCTTCTCGATCGTGCTGCCGATGAGCCGCAACGCCCTCATCACGTCGGGGTTGTTCACGTTCCTCTTCGCCTGGGGCGACTTCCTGTTCGCCCTGACCCTGACCACCACCGAGGACCTGCGCCCCATCACGCTCGGCCTCTACACCTACGTGGGCAGCTTCGTCGCCGACTGGTCGCCGATCATGGCGACGGCCGTGCTGTCCTCCCTGCCCGCCATCGCCCTGCTCGTGCTGGCCCAGCGCTACGTCGCCGCCGGCGTCACGGGCGGGGCCGTCAAGTCCTGAGGGACGAACCCGAACCACCGCAGTCCCGAGGAGGACCAGTGACCAACCCGATCCGCGTCACCGTCTGGGGCGAGAACCGCCACGAGCAGCTCGAGCCGGAGGTCGCGAAGCGCTACCCCGACGGCATGCACGGCGCCGTCGCGCAGGGCATCGAGGAGAACCTGGGCGAGCGGGCCGTCGTGCGCACCGCCACCCTGGACGAGCCCGAGCACGGCCTGACCGAGGAGGTGCTGCGCGAGACCGACGTGCTCACCTGGTGGGGCCACGCCGCCCACGGCGAGGTCTCCGACGAGGTCGCCGAGCGCGTGCAGCGCCACGTCCTGGAGGGCATGGGCCTGATCGTCCTGCACTCCGGGCACTGGTCGAAGGTGTTCACCCGGCTCATGGGCACCACCTGCACGCTGCGCTGGCGCGCCGAGCACGACCGCGAGCTGGTGTGGACGGTGGACCCCACCCACCCCATCGCCCAGGGGGTCCCGCACCCGCTGATCATCGACGAGGACGAGATGTACGGGGAGTTCTTCGACATCCCCACCCCCGACGAGCTCGTCTTCATCTCCTCCTTCTCCGGCGGGGAGGTGTTCCGCTCCGGCTGCACCTTCAAGCGCGGGCACGGGAAGATCTTCTACTTCCGCCCCGGCGACCAGGAGTACCCCACCTACTTCCACGACGGCGTCCGCAAGGTGATCTCCAACGCCGTCGAGTGGGCGGTCACCCTGCGGCCGGAGCGGGCGATCCCCACGCTGCTGCGCTACGACACCGAGGACTTCCACAACGGCCACGGCTACCAGGGGGCGCTCAAGTCCGAGGTGCAGGAGGGGCGGGCGTGAGCGGACCGCTGCGCGTCGTCCTCGTCGGCGCCGGCGGCATGGGCCGGGCGTGGCTGCGCACGATCCTCGCCGACGAGGAGGTGGAGCTGGCCGGGGTGGTCGACCTCGACCTGGACGTGGCTCGCGCGGCCGTCGCCGAGGCCGGCGTGCCGGACGTCCCGCTGGGCCGCGACGCCGTCGAGCTGGCCCGGGCCACCGGAGCCGACGCCGTCGTCAACGTGACGGTGCCGCGGGCGCACCACCCGGTGACCACGGCGGCGCTGTTCGCGGGGCTGCCGGTGCTGGGGGAGAAACCGGTCGCCGAGGACGTCGCCCAGGCGCTCTCCCTCGTGGCCGCCGCCGAGGTGACCGGCCGGCTGTTCGTGGTCAGCCAGTCGCGCCGCTACAACGCCCACCTGCACGCGTTCCGCGAGCAGGCGCGCGTGCTGGGCGACCTCGGCGTGCTGACGACCGAGTTCTTCAAGGCGCCGCGCTTCGGCGGGTTCCGCGAGGAGATGGCGCACCCGCTGCTGCTCGACATGGCGATCCACCCCTTCGACACCGCCCGGTTCCTGCTGGGGGCGGAGCCGGTGTCGGTGTACTGCGAGGAGTTCAACCCCTCGTGGAGCTGGTACGCCGGGGACGCCGCGGCCAGCGCCGTGTTCGAGATGACCGGCGGGGTGCGCTACGTCTACACCGGCAGCTGGTGCGCACCGGGGCTCGAGACGTCCTGGAACGGTGCGTGGCGGCTGTCGGGCTCGGCGGGCACGGCCCGCTGGGACGGCGAGGCCGCGCCCGTGCTCGAGACGTCCTCGGGCGTGGAGGCGGCCCCCGCGCAGGACCCGGGCCGGGAGATCGCCGGGTCCCTGCGGGCGTTCGCGCGGGCGCTGCGCACCGGCGTCGCCCCGCACGGGGAGGTCCACGAGAACGTCATGAGCCTGGCGATGGTGGAGGCCGCGGTGGCCTCGGCCGAGGCGGGCGCCCGGGTGCGGGTCGACGACGTGCTGGAGCGCGCGCACGAGCGGGCCCTGGCGGCCGAGCGGCGCGAGGACGTGCGGGCGGTGCTGGCGTCGTGGACGTCGGTGCGCGATGCCCTGGCTGCGGGGGTCCCCGCCGATCCCGCTCCCGTCCCCACCCCCTGACCCATGCCCCCACCCGACCCCGCGGTGATCAAGGAAGTTGCAACTTCCTTGATCACCGCGGGGTCGGGTGGGGGCATGGGTCAGGGGGTGGGGACGGGAGCGGGATCGGCGGGGACCCCCGCAGCCAGGGCATCGCGCACCGACGTCCACGACGCCAGCACCGCCCGCACGTCCTCGCGCCGCTCGGCCGCCAGGGCCCGCTCGTGCGCGCGCTCCAGCACGTCGTCGACCCGCA